>NZ_JBITEP010000007.1:251136-267709 GCF_044455315.1 Micromonospora sp. NPDC051300
GTCCGCGCCGGGGCGGCGGCGCCACCCCGGGGCGATCCTTTCCTCGTGTGGGGGGGTGTGGGGCCCCCCCCCCGGGGGGGGGGGCCCCCCCCCCCCCCCCGCGACCGGACCTACCCAGGGTCACCCGGGACGGCTCATCACTCCGGCACGGGCAGGCACTCGTCGAGCAGAGCGACGATGTCGCGCCAGGCACGCCGCGCGTGCTGTGGGTGGTAGCCGACGCCGGGGACCACGGGATGGTCGACGGGCGGGTGGTGGAAGGCGTGCAACGCGCCGCCGTAGACCACGAGGCGCCAGTCGACGCCCGCGGCCCGCATCTCCTCGACGAACGCGTCCCGCTGCGCGGGCGGCATGATCGGGTCCTCCGATCCGACCCCGACCCACACCGGGCAGCGGATGCGCGCCGCCTCGCCCGGTCGGCCCGTGGTCAGCGCGTTGACCGTCCCGATCGCGCGCAGGTCGACACCGGCGCGCCCGAGTTCCAGCCCGATCGCGCCCCCGGTGCCGTAGCCGACGGCGGCGATCCGCTCCGGGTCGGTCCGCGGCTCGGCGCGCACCACGTCGAGCGCCGCGCGGCCGATGTCCCGCATCCGGTCGGCGTCGGCGAGCAGCGGCAGGCACCGGGCCAGCATCTCCTCGGGGTCGCTCAGATAGCGCCCACCGTGCAGGTCGAAGGCCAGCGCCACGTATCCCCGCTCGGCGAGCGCATCGGCCCGGCGGCGCTCGACGTCGCTGAGCCCGGTGCCCTCCGGCCCGAGAAGCACCGCGGGTCGACGGTCGACACCGGCCGGGAGCGCGAGGTGCCCGATCATCGTCAGGCCGTCGGCCGGGTACGCGACCGAGCGCGTGGTGATCGCCGTCATCGGACCGAGCGTAGTGACCGTCGAGCCCGGCCAGAACGGCTTTCGCCACTGGCAGAACAGCGCGAAGTCGAACCGGACCACTACGGTGGCAGCAACAACAGCGATCCGATCTGGAGGCAGCGTGCAGGTGTCGTCGCGTGAGGTCGTCGAGCGAGTGCTGCGCGCCGGCCGGGAGCAGGACGTCGAGGCGTTCGTGGCGCTGATGGCCCCGGAGGGGTACATCGAGTGGCCGTTCCGGCCGGCCGGCGTGCCGGGCCGGGTGCGGGGGCACGCCGAGCTCCGCCGGCACCTGACCGAGGCGGCGCACGCCCTGATCACCATCGACGAGCACCGCGACGTGGTGCTGCACGAGACCACCGACCCCGAGGTGGTGATCGTGGAGTACGAGGCACACGGCAACGTCGTGGCCACCGGCGCGCCGTTCGAGCAGACCGTGATCGCGGTGTTCCGGGTCCGCGACGGCCTCGTCGTGTCCTACCGCGACTACATCGACCCGCTGCGCCTGATCGCCGCGCTCGACGGGGGGAACGCCTGAATGGAGCAGCACGAACACGACAGGCACTCGTCCTCGTTCGGCGCGGCGGCCACCGCGTACGCCGAACACCGCCCCGACTACGCGCAGGCCGCGGTCCGGTGGGCGCTGGAGGCCGCGCCCGGCCGGCGGGTGCTCGACCTCGGCGCCGGCACCGGCAAGCTGACCGCCACCCTCGGCGCGGTCGGCGCCGACGTCACCGCCGTCGAGCCGGACCCGGCCATGCTGGGCGAGCTGCGCCGTGTCCTGCCCGACGCGCGGGCGCTGCCGGGCAGCGCCGAGGCGATCCCGCTGCCGGACGCCGCCGTCGACGCCGCGCTGGCAGGTAACGCCATGCACTGGTTCGACATGGCGGTGGCGGGCCCGGAGATCGCCCGCGTCCTCGCCCCCGGCGGCGTGCTGGCCGGGCTGTGGAACGTGCTGGACGACCGGGTCGACTGGGTTGCCGGACTGGCCGAGGTCAGCGGGAGCGCGGCCGTCGGCCCCCGGGACACGCCCGACAGTTGGCGGGTCGAGACGGCGCGGATGCACCTGCCGGGCAACGGCGCGCCGGCCCGCTTCGACACCCCGGAGCAGGCCGAGTTCCCGCACGGGCAGCGCCGCACCGCCGAATCCCTGGTGGCGACGTTGGCCACCCGGGCGGGGATGCTTGTCATGCCGGAGCCGGAGCGGGCGGCGACGCTCGACCGGATCCGCGCGTTCCTGGCGAGCCGCCCGGAGACCGCGCACGGCGAGTTCACCCTGCCCATGCTGACCTGCGTGCTGCGCGTGCGGCGGCGGTGAACGGCGCAGACGTCCGCTCGGCCGCCGCGGCGATGTCCGCCGTGCTGCTGCCGGCCACCGGCCGGGACTGGACGGTACGCGCGGGCGACCTGGACTGGACCTGCTGGACCACCGCCGCCCACGTCGCGCACGACCTGGCCGGATACGCCGGTCAGGTGACGGGCCGCGCCACCGACGGGTATCTCCCGTTCGACCTGCGGCTGCGCCCGGACGCCTCGCCGGGCGAGGTGCTGACCGTGGCGGTGGCCGCCGCCGGGATGCTCGCCGCCGTGGTGGACGCCGCCGACCCGGCCGACCGCGGCTGGCACTGGGGTCCGTGCGATCCGGGCGGCTTCGCCGCGATGGGCGTGGCCGAGATCCTGCTGCACACCCACGACGTGACCCGTGGCCTCGACCTGGCCTGGTCGCCGCCGGCCGAGCTGTGCGCGGCAGTGGTGCGGCGGCTGTTCCCCGGCGCGCCCGCCGGCGACCCCGCGCCGGTGCTGCTCTGGCTGACCGGTCGGGCCCCGCTGAGGGGGCGTCCGCGCCGCACCGCCTGGACCTGGCAGGCGGCACGCGGCTGAGCGCGACCTGGTCCGCGAGGACTCAGGCTTCTGCGGTCGGCCGCCGCCGGTGCGGCGCTGTTCGCCGATTGCCGGCGGCGAGGATCCGACCGCAGCCGACCACTCCGGCCACCAGCAGCACCAGCCCACTGACGAGGTCGGCAATCCGGTTCGGCCAGGGCAGGATCGCGGGGGTGGTGAACCGACCGACGACGAACGGTTCGAGCACCGCGCCGAGCGGGACGACGAGGCGGGCGGCGAGCCCCCGGCGATCCGCCCGGTGGGCGATCGCGCCCACCAGGCCGAGCGGTCCGCCCACGACCAGCGCGCCCAGGAGCCAGTGCAGGTTGGCCGCCCAGACGTCCCGGTCGAACACTCCGAACGCCGTCCCGACGCCGTAGTGGACGACGCAGGCGGTGAGCAGGGCGACGACTCCCGCGGCGACGGCCGGGGCGGGTCGGCGGGCGAGCCATCCGGACACCACTGCCAGCCCGGCCCAGACCGTTCCCGCGTTGACGAGCTGGCTCAGCGTCAACCGGGTGGCCAGGACGGTGTCCGCACTGCCGTCGAGCTGGCCCGGAGTCGTCACGTTCGAGGCGAGCGACACCAGCGCCAGCACACTCGCCCCGACGACGACCAGGCCCCATCCCCGACGAGTCATGGCCAGAGGGTACGCAGGCGCAGCCCGGCCCCTGCCGGTGGGCGTACGTCTCAGGTCAGTTGCTCGGCCAGGGCGAGGATGATCCCGCTCGGCCCGCGCAGATAGCAGAGCAGGAAGCTGTCCTCGAAGCGCGTCACCTCGCCGACGAGTTCGCCGCCGAGCGGACGGAGCCGGGCGAGCGTGGCCTCGATGTCGTCCACGGCGAACATCACGCGGTGCAGGCCCAGCGTGTTGGCCGGGGTGACCGCCGGCTCGGGGGTGATCGACGTCGGGGCGTGGTAGGTGGCGAGTTCGAGCCGGCCCGGCGCGTCCGGGATGCGCATCATCGCGATCTCGCTGCGCATGTCGGACAGCCCGACGACCCGCCCCGCCCAGTCCCCCTCGATCGGCATCCGGCCTTCCAGCTCCATGCCGAGCGCGGTGAAGAAGGCGACCGCAGCGTCGAGGTCGTCGACCACGATGCCGACGTTGTCCATCCGGTGAATCGTCACGCCCCGAGGATAGGGCCCAGGCCCGACGTCGCCGGCCCGACGAGCCGGCAGGGGTGGTGAAGGCGCGCGCCTACGCTCGCGGCCAGTCCGCGAAGGCCACGTCGTACTGGAAGGGTCGGTCATGAGCGGCATCAGGCCGCGATGTCCCGGGCGCGGAGCATCGGGTGGCGTCCTTCCCAGGCGCGCCGGACGCCGCGAGGCAGGTACAGCGTCGGGTTCAGCGACGCCACCAGCGCCGGCGGCGCCGGGATCGCGCGGGCCGTGGGGACTGCGGTGGCGCCGGCGTGGCCGCCGTGACGCTTCGGCGGTCGGCGCGCCACCGAAGCACCGCCTCCTCCACGTTGACCGGCCGGACCACCACGCGCGGCCCGGTCGGGGTGCGCAGCCAGGCCACCACCTCGGCGTTGAGCACCGCCACGTACGACCGGACGGCCTCCTCGGTGGGCAGGTCCCGCAGCTCGGCGGGGAGCTGTTCGATGCGGCGGCGCAACTGCAGCGGGGTGGGCAGCATCAGGTCGGACGGGATCTGCTCGCGTTCCATGAAGCCGCGGATCCACCAGCCCTCGTCGTAGGGCTCGTTGCGACCCGGGATCGGCTTGCCCGCGCCCGGCAGGTTGTCGAACTCGCCGCGCTCCTGGGCGGAGCGGATCTGCGCCTCGACCGCGGCCTCCCAGCCGTACGTCATCGCCGTCACCTCCCGAGTCCACCGTATCCGCCGGTTTTCGCCTATGGTCAGCGCCGGGCGGCGCCGGGGTGTTCCCAGGCGCTCGTGAGAAAGGGAGCGGCGTGCGCGACTGGCTGGTGGGCCTCGGGGTGGGTGTGCTCGGCCTGGTGGGCAGTTGGGCGCTGCTGGTGCTGCTGGCCCGGCGGCTGCCGCCGGGGATCCTGCGTGATCTGGCCGCGTTCGTGCCGGATTGTCTGACCACGGTGCGGCGGCTGCGCCGCGATCCCCGGGTGCCGCGCCGGGCCCGGATCGCGATCGTGGTGGCGGGCGTCTGGCTGGCCAGCCCGATCGACCTGATCCCGGAGTTCCTGCCGGTGATCGGCCCGCTGGACGACATCGTCGTGGTCGCGCTGGCGTTGCGCTACGCCGGGCGGCAGGTGCCCCGGCAGGTGCTGCTGGACGCGTGGCCGGGCGAGCCGCGGCTGCTGCTGCGCCTGCTGGGCGGGGCCTGACCGCTCAGGGGCGCAGGCGGACGTGCCGGTGCCCGTCGCGCGGGAACGGCGGCCGGGCCGGCATCACCTCGGCGAACGCGTATCCGCTCTTCTCCGCGACCCGGCAGGAGGCCGGGTTGTCGATCTGGTGGAACAGCTCCATCCGGGTCAGGCCGGCGGCGGCGAAGCGGGCGAACGCCCACCCGGTGACCGCGTCGACCGCCCGGGGCGCGACGCCCCGCCCCCGGGCCGGCGCGGCGGTCCAGTAGCCGACCTCGGCGACCGGGTGGCCCGGGCGGACCTCCTTGAGCACCACGCACGCCACCAGCCGGTCCCCCGTCGGCGTGTCCTCCAGCACGGCGAAGCTGAACCGGCGGTCGGCCGCCCAGCCCTGCCGGGCGCGGCGCAGGAACGCCCGCGCCTCGGCCCGGGTGGTCACCGGGTAGCGGGTCCAGGCGCGCAGCACCGGATCCCGGTAGGCCTCCAGCAGCGCGTCGGCGTCGCCGTCGTGCCACGGCCGCAGCAGCAGGCCGGGCGCGGTCGGGGTGGCGGTGGCGGACAACACGAGGGACATCTGGGAAGTGTCGCGCGTCACGGTGCCCGGCCGCGAGCCCGGACCGCCGTGTCGCATCGATCGGCGTAGGGTCCGGGCAGGGTCGACGGCGGGAGGCGACGTGGTCACGCTCGGCGCGGTGGTGGGGATCGCCCTGGTGGCGCTCGGTCTGGTGCTCACGCCGGGGCCGAACATGGTCTATCTGGTGTCGCGTTCGGTCACCCAGGGCCGCCGTGCCGGCCTGGTGTCGCTGCTCGGCGTGGCGGTCGGCTTCCTGGTCTACCTGAGCGCCGCGGTCGCCGGCATCGCCACCGTGTTCGTGCTGGTTCCTCCGCTCTACACGGCGGTGAAGCTGGCCGGCGCGGCCTACCTGCTGTGGTTGGCCTGGCGCACGCTGCGCCCGGGCGGCCGGTCGGCGTTCACGCCGGCGCCGCTGCCGCCGGACCGGCCCCGGCGGCTGTTCACCATGGGCCTGGTGACCAACCTGCTCAATCCGAAGATCGCCATCCTCTACGTGTCGCTGCTGCCGCAGTTCGTCGACCCGGCGCGCGGGCACGTGGCGGTGCAGAGCCTGCTGCTGGGGTTGACCCAGATCGCCATCGCGTTGACCGTGAACGCGCTGATCGTGCTCAGCGCCGGTTCGGTGTCGGCGTTCCTCACCCGCCGGCCGGGCTGGGCGCGCCTGCAGCGCTACGTGATGGGCACCGTGCTGGCCGGGCTCGCGGTGCGGATCGCCGCCGACCGCTCCCGCGCCGCCGTCGCCGCCGGCTGATCCCACGCGCGGGTCAGCGCGGCCACTCGCACAGCACCGCCACCCCGCCAGGCGCCACGGTGACCCGGTCGTCCACCGGCTCGCCGGTGAGCAGCTCGTGCCCCGCGGCCGGCACCCGCTGCGGCCGGTCGGTGTGGTTGAGCAGGAACAGCCAGCTCCGGTCGCCGTCGCGCCGACGTACCGCCTCGACGCCGGGCGGCGCCGCCGGGCAGGTGGGGACGACGCCAGCGAGTCGGGCGGCGTCGGTGAGCACCCGGCGGTAGGTGTCGTCGTCGGGGCGGGTGGAGACGTACCAGGCGCGGGCGTCGCCGATCCGGTGCCTGGTGACCGCGGGTCGGCCGTCGAGCACCCCGCCGATGTACGCGGTGACCTGTTCCGCCCCGGCCAGGTGCACGGTCTCCGACCAGATCCGGCCGAAGCCGCCGCTGGTCAGCGGCACCCGTTCGTCGTCGGCGAGCGGGTGGAACTCCTCCACCCGCACTCCGAGCAGGTCCCGGTAGGCGCCCGGGTAGCCGCCGAGGCGGACGCGGGCGTGCTCGTCGGCGACCCCGCTGAGCCAGGTGACCAGCAGGTGCCCGCCGGCGTGCACGTGCCGGCGTACCCAGTCGACTGTGGCGTCGGCGGCGAGGTAGAGCGCGGGCAGCACGAGCAGCCGGTGGCCGTCGAGCGGGTCGCCGGGCATCACCAGGTCGGTGGCGACGCCGGCGTGCCACAGGGCCCGGTGCGCGGCGGCCACCTCGCCCGGGTGGTCGAGGCCGGCGCGGGGCATCCCGGGGTGGCGCAGCGCCCAGCCGCTGGCCGCGTCGTACCCGATGGCCACCCGCGCCTCGACCCGGCCCGCCTCCGTCCCGCCGAGGCGGGCGAGCGCCGCGCCGAGGCGGGTGGCCTCGCGGAACACCCGGGTGTCCGCGCCGGCGTGCGACACCACGGCGGAGTGGAACCGTTCCGCGCCGCCGGCCGGGGCGCGCCACTGGAAGAACATCACCCCGGCGGAGCCGCGGGCGACGTGCGCGAGGCTGTGCCGGGTCATCCGGCCGGGTTCCTTGGTGTGCATCCGTCCGGCGGTGTGGATCTGGTTGGGCGCGCTCTCCGCCAGCAGCCACGGCGCGGGCCGGCCGGCGCCGTGGCGGGCCCAGCCGCGGGCGAGGTCGGCGGCGAGCGCGGTCTGTTCCTCGGCGCCGGCGTCGACCCGGTCCGGGTAGTGGTCGACGGCCACCAGGTCGACCTCGCGCGCCCACCGGGCGTGGTCGACAGGCACCCAGTCGCCGAGCGCGAAGTTGGTGGTGACCGGCACGGCCGGGTTGGCCGCGCGCAGCACGTCACGCTGCTCGATGTACGCCGACAGCAGCGTGTCGGACCAGAAGCGGCGGAAGTCGAGCAGGTGACCGGGGTTGGCCAGGTACTGGGTGGCGCGCGGCGCGCCGACGTGTGCCCAGTCGGCGTAGTGCTGGCCCCAGAAGCTGGTGGCCCAGGCGTCGTTGAGCGTGTCCAGGTCGCCGTGCCTGTCGACCAGCCAGCGGCGGAACGCCGTCTCGGCGTGCGGGCAGTGGCAGGTGGTGCCGTACTCGTTGTGCACGTGCCACAGCGCGAGCGCCGGGTGGTGGGCGTAGCGGGCGGCGAGCGTCGCGGCGATGCGGCGGGCCGCGGCGCGGTAGGCGGGCGCGGCGGCGCAGTAGGTGTCCCGGCTGCCGTGGTGCAGGCGGGCGCCGTCGGCGGTGACCGGCATCGCGTCCGGGTGGGCGTGGGTGAACCAGGGCGGCGGCGACGCGGTCGGGGTGGCGAGCGCGGCGCGGATGCCGCCGTCGTGCAGCAGGTCGAGCACCTGGTCGAGCCAGTCGAACGTGTGGCGGCCGGGGGCGGGTTCCAGCCGGGACCAGGCGAACACGCCGACGGTGACCAGGTTGACGCCGGCCGCGCGCATCAGGGCGACGTCGGCGGCCCAGACCTCGGGTGGCCACTGTTCCGGGTTCCAGTCCCCGCCGTACCACAGCGCTTTAGTTGTCATCCCGGCCAAAGTAGGAACAGGTGAGGCGAAAAGTCAATGCGGTCGATCATTGACAGTTAGTTGTGGTTCCAAAGAAACTGGCGAGGCCCGCCGCCCGGGTCGCCGCGAGGAGACGCCCATGTCGTACCGCCCACCGCTGGTCCCGTACGAGACGTTCGTGGCCGACCCGCCCGACCTGCCGGTCCGCTCCCCCGGCGAGCTGGGGGCCGACGACGTGCTGCGGGCCGAGGTGGCCGGGACCGACCCGCACGGCGTCACGCTCACCGCCACCTGCTCCTCCGGCCGCACGCTCGTCGCCCGGATCGAGGCCGCCGGCGACGGGATCCTGCGGGTACGCCTCGCCGACGACCTCTCCGTGCGCAGCCGCTCGGCACGCGCCACCACCCTGACCCGGCCGGCGCCGCACCCGGCCGAGGTCACCGTGGACGACGCGTACGCCCGGGTGGACGCCGGCGCGGTGGTCGCCGAGATCCGCCTCGACCCGTGGGGGCTGCGCTTCCTCGGCCCGGACGGCCGGCTGCTGGTCGCCGCGGACGGCGGCACCCGCGACATCAGCGGCCGGCGGCGTACGCTGCCGCTCGGGCGCTCCACCGTCGACGGTGAGCCGGTCGCCTGGCACGAGAGCTTCGTCGCGCCCGGCGACGAGCGGTTCGTCGGCTTCGGGGAGAAGTTCACCCCGCTGGACAAGCGCGGCCAGCGCCCGCTGATGTGGAACTTCGACGCGTTCGGCGGCGAGTCCGACAGGTCGCACAAGAACGTGCCGTTCTATCTCTCCGACCGCGGCTACGGCGTGCTCGTCGACAGCGGCCTGCCGGTGCAGTTCGACGTCTGCGCCAGCACGCACAGCAGCGTGCAGGTGCTGGTCCCGGACGACCTGCTCGACTACTACGTGCTGGGCGGGCCGACCCCGGTCGAGATCCTGGACCGGCTCGACGCGCTGACCGGCCGGCCCTACCTGCCGCCGCGCTGGGCGTTCGGCGCCTGGATCTCCTCCGGGTTCTTCCCGGACAGCGAACAGCGGGTGCGGGAGCGGGCCCGGCTGATCCGGGAGCGGGACATCCCCTGCGACGTGCTGCACCTGGACTGCTACTGGCAGGTCGCCGGGCGCTGGTCCGAGCTGCGCTGGGACGAGCGGGCGTTCCCCGACCCGGCCGGCATGCTCAAGGACCTCGCCGAGCAGGGCTTCCGGGTGTGCCTGTGGATGAACCCGTACCTGATGACCGACAGCCCGCTCTACGCCGAGGCGGAGGCCGCCGGCTACTTCCTGCGCCGCCCCGACGGCGGCACGTACGTGGCGGACACCTGGCACGGCAGCTATCCGGTCTGCGCCATCGTGGACCTGACCAACCCGGCGGCGGTGCGCTGGTTCCAGGGCCTGCTGCGGCCGCTGCTCGCCCAGGGCGTCGCGGTGTTCAAGACCGACTTCGCCGAGGCGGTGCCCGCCGACGCGGTGGCGCACAACGGGATGACCGGCGTCGAGCTGCACAACGTCTACGCGTTGCTGTTCAACGACGTGGTCGCCGACGTCACCGAGGAGGTCGCCGGGCACCGTACGGTCTGGGCGCGCTCGTCCTACCTGGGCGGGCAGCGGCACAGCGCGCAGTGGAGCGGCGACGTCAACGCCACCTGGCCGGGCATGGCCAGCACGCTGCGCGGCGGCCTGTCGCACGGGCTGTCCGGGGTGCCGTTCTGGAGCCACGACACCGGCGGGTTCCACGGCACCCCGGAGCCCGACCTCTACGTGCGCTGGACCCAGTTCGGCGCGCTGTCGCCGCTGGTCCGGCTGCACGGCACCACCAGCCGCCTGCCGTGGGACTTCCCGCCGGAGACCGAGCGCCACGCGGTCGCCGCGCTGCGGCTGCGGTACCGGCTGCTGCCGTACCTCTGGTCGGTCGCGGTGGACGCGGCCCGCACCGGCGCTCCGATGATGCGGGCGCTGCTGCTCGACACGCCCGGCGACCCGACCGCCTGGACCGTCGACCTGCAGTACCGCCTCGGCGCCGACCTGCTCGTCGCGCCGGTGCTGGACGAGTCCGGGCGGCGCGCCGTCTACCTGCCCGAGGGCGACGACTGGCTGGACGCGGCAACCTTCCGGCGCCACGCCGGCGGCCGGCACCTGCGGGTGTCCGCGCCGATCGACAGGCTGCCGCTGTACGTCCGGCGCGGCGCGCTGGTGCCGGTGGTGGCGCCCGCGCCGACCGTCGCCGAGGGACCGTTCCGCGACGTCACGCTGGTGTCCTGGGGCGGGACCGACTCGACGACGGTGGTGCGCGACCCCGACGGCGACACCACGGTCACCGCCGTCCGCGACGGCGACACGCTGCGGGTCCGGGTGGACGGGCCGCTTGACGTGCGCCGGGTCGCGGTGGTCGGCGACGACCCGCCGCGACACGTCGTGCTCGACGGCCGACCGGCGGCGGTGAGCCCGTTCGAGCCCTGGTTCGGCGAGGGGGACGCGCCCGGCGGGGACGTGGCCGATTTAGTTTAAGCTGTAGCCGAACCCGACGGCCGCGGCGCAGGAGGCGGGCACCACGTGATCAGCATCGACCGGTCGTCGCAGACGGCCGACCTGGGCGACGTGCGGGTGGCCAACCGGGCCGTCGTGCTGCGGCACGTCCGCACGCACGCCCCCTGTTCGCGCGCCGACGTCGCCGCGCGTACCGGGCTCAACAAGGCCACCGTGTCCAGCCTGGTCGGCGAGCTGATCGAGCACGGCCTGCTGCGCGAGACCGGGCTGACCGAGAACCGGGTCGGCCGGCCGGCCACCATGCTGGTTCTCGACGGGTCCCGATACGTCGGGCTCGGCCTGCGGATCGGCGCCGACGAACTGGTCGTGGTCGCCGCCGACCTGGCCGGCGAGCCGCTGCTCACCTGGCGACGCGCGTTCGCCGCCGCCACCGCCGGCCCGCCGGAGACGGTACGCGCGCTCGCCGCGCTCGCCCGCCGGGCGGTCACCCGGGTCACCGGGGCGGGCCGCACGGTGCTCGGCTTGACCGTGGGCGTGCCCGGTCCGGTCGACGCGGACGGCGTCGTGCCGTCCGCGCCGGCGCTGGGCTGGCGTGGGGTGCCGCTCGCCGCCGACCTGCGCCGCGCGCTGCGCGACCCGGGCTTCCCCGTCGGCGTCGACACCGACGCCAACCTCGCCGTCTCCGCCGAGCTGCGCCACGGCCCGTACGCGGGCACGGCCGACCTGGTGCACCTGACCGGCGGCCTGACGATCGGCGCCGGCCTGGTCAGCGGCGGCCGGCTGCTGCGCGGCGGCCGTGGCTTCGCCGGCGAGATCGGCCACCTCCCGGTGCGCCCCGACGGCCCGGAGTGCCACTGCGGCCGGCGCGGCTGCCTCGCGGCGGTGGCCGGCGTGGACGCGGTGGTGCGCCGGCTGCTGCCGGACGTGGCGGTGGACGGCCCGGTCACCGACTACCTGCCGGAGATCGAGCGGATCCAGGCCCTGGCCCGCGCCGGCGACGCCCCGGTGCGGGACGGGCTCGCCGAGATCGGGCGGCAGCTCGGCTCCGCGGTTTCCGTCCTGGTCGACCTGCTCGACCCGGAGGTGGTCGTGGTCGGCGGTCACCTGGCGGCGCTCGCGCCGTGGCTGCTGCCGGCCGCGCGCGACGAGATCGCCGCGCGCACGTCGGGCCCCCCGGCGACGGTCCGGCTGGAGCCCAGCGCGCTGGGCTCGGCGGCCAGCGCGCTGGGTGGCGCGACCGCCGCACTGGCCTCGGTGGAGGCCGGGCAACTGCCTGTCGCGTGACCCTTGACCGCGCCGGTCCCGGGTGCCAACCTCGGTAGCGCCGTCACCGGGCCGGGCAACCCGGGGCGGCGTGTTTTCCGGCGGTTGTCGAAGCGCTTCACCAGCGCCCCGGGCCGACCCGCCGGCCGACCACCACCCCTTGCACGCGCGTGCGCGCCGCCGTCTCAGCAGCGGGCCCGTCGAAGCGCTTCGACGACGCCACCGGCGGTCCGCGCGCCGACCGGAGGCGCCCGCCATGACCGACCGCACCCCCCATCGCCCCGACGACCTGCTGGCCCGCCTCACCCTGGCGGAGAAGCTCGGCCTGCTGCACCAGTGGCAGGCGCCGGTCCCCCGCCTCGGCCTGCCGCCGTTCCGCACCGGCACCGAGGCGCTGCACGGCGTCGCCTGGCTCGGCGAGGCCACCGTCTTCCCACAGGCGCTCGGCCTGGCGGCGAGCTGGAACCCGCGGCTGGTCAGGGCGGTCGGCGCCGCCGTCGGCGACGAGGTACGCGCCAAGCACCGCGCCGACCCGGCCCGCGTCGGCCTCAACGTGTGGGCGCCGGTGGTCAACCCGCTGCGCGACCCGCGCTGGGGCCGCAACGAGGAGGGTTGGTCCGAGGACCCCTGGCTCACCGGCCGGCTCGCCACCGCCTACGCGTCCGGGCTGCGCGGCGACCACCCCACCCGGCTGCGGACCGCGCCGACGCTCAAGCACTTCCTCGGCTACAACAACGAGACCGACCGGGCGACCACCTCCAGCGACCTGCCGCCGCGCGTGCTGCACGAGTACGAGCTGCCCGCGTTCCGCGCGCCGCTGGCCGCCGGCGCGGCGGTCGCCGTGATGGCCTCGTACAACCTGGTCGACGGCGTGCCGGCGCACCTGAGCCCGCTCCTCGACGGCGAGCTGCGCACCTGGGCAGACGACGAGGTGATGGTGGTCGGCGACGCCGGCGCGGTCGGCAACATCGCCGGCGTGCAGGCACACCTGCCCGACCACGTCGCCGGGTTCGCCGCCGCGCTGCGCGCCGGGGTGGACAGCTTCACCGAGGACGACGACGACCCGGGACCCACGATCGAGCGGCTCACCGAGGCGCTGGCCCGGGGACTGATCGGCGAGTCCGACGTGGACCGGGCGGTCCGGCGGATCCTGTCGGTGCGGCTGCGCCTGGGCGACCTCGACCCGCCCGGGCACGACCCGTACGCCGACGTGCCGGCCGACGTGGTGAACTGCCCCGCCCACCGGGAACTCGCCCGCGAGGCCGCCCGCCAGTCGATGGTGCTGCTGGGCAACGACGGGCTGCTGCCGCTCTCGGCCGACCTGCGGGTCGCCGTGCTCGGCCCGCTCGCCGACACCGTGCTCACCGACTGGTACAGCGGCACCCTGCCGTACGCGGTCACCGCGTACGGCGGGCTGCTCGGGCGGCTGCGCGAGGTCACCACCGACTCGGGCGCGGACCGGATCACGCTGCGAGTCGGGCACCGCGCGGTGCGCTGCCCCGACGGCGGGCCGCTGACGCTCACCGACGCGACGCCCGCCGAGTTCGACGTGGTCGACTGGGGTGCCGGCGTGGTGGCGCTGCGCGCCGTCGACACCGGCCGGTACGTCGGCGCGGACGACACCGGCGCGCTCGTCGCCGACCGCCCGGGCCCGGGCGGCTGGGTGGTCCGCGAGACGTTCCGGCTGTGCCGGCGGCCCGACGGCACGGCGTTGCTGCACCACCTCGCCACCGACCGGCACGTCGCCGTCGACGCCGGCGGCCGGCTCACCGTCGCCGCCGAGGACGCCGCCGCGTTCACCGTGGAGCTGCGCGTCGACGGCGCGGCCGGGGCCGCCGCGCTCGCCGCCGCCGCCGACGTGGCAGTGGTGGTGCTCGGCAACCACCCGATGGTCAACGGCCGGGAGACCGAGGACCGCGTCGACCTGGCGCTGCCCGCCGGCCAGCTCGACCTGCTGCGCGCCGTGCACGCGGCGAACCCGCGCACCGTGCTGGTGCTGACCAGCAGCTACCCGTACGCCGTGGGGTGGGCGCGGGAGCACCTGCCGGCGGTGCTGTGGAGCGCGCACGGCGGGCAGGAGCACGGCAACGCGCTCGCCGACGTGCTGCTGGGCGCGGAGGAGCCGGGCGGCCGGCTCACCCAGACCTGGTACGCCGACACCGCCGAGCTGCCCGACCTGCTCGACTACGACGTCATCGGCGCCGACGCCACCTACCTCTACCACCGGGGCGAGCCGCTGTACCCGTTCGGTCACGGGCTCGGCTACGCCGAGTTCGACTACGCCGACCTCCGGTTGAGCACCGCCACGGCGCACGCCGGCGAGGAGGTGGAGGTGAGCGTCGAGGTCACCAACACCGGCCGCCGGCCGGGCACCGAGGTGGTGCAGCTCTACACCCGGCAGCGGCGCTCCCGGGTCAAGCAGCCGCTGCGGCAGTTGCGCGACTTCGCCCGGGTCACCCTGGAGCCGGGCTGCGCGGCCCGGGTCACGGTGCGGCTTCGCACCGCCGAGCTGGCCTGGTGGGATGAGAGCCGCGCGGCCATGGTGGTCGAGGACGCCACCCACTCGGTGCTGGTCGGCCGCTCCGCGCGCGACGTCCGGCTGGTCGGCGCGCTCACCGTGACCGGCGGCGACCCGGCCGGCACGCCCGCCGCGCGGCGCTCCGGGGCGGCCCGGTGAGCGGCCGGGGCGCCGGCGAGCAGGTCACCATCGCCGACGTGGCCCGCCACGCCGGGGTGGCGGCGAGCACCGTGTCGTACGTGCTCAGCGGCAAGCGGGTGATCTCCGCCGGCACCCGTACCCGGGTGCTGGCGAGCGTGCGCGCCCTGGGCTACCACCCGAACGCCGGGGCCCGCGCCCTGGCCAGCCGCAAGGCGAACGTGATCGCGCTGGTGCTGCCGCTGCGCACCGGCATGCAGGTGCCGGTGGTGATGCGCTTCGCCACCGCGGTGGTCACCACGGCCCGCCGCCACGACCACGACGTGCTGCTGCTCACCGCCGACGAGGGCCCGGCCGGGTTGCACCGCATCGCCGGCAGCGCGCTCGTCGACGGCGTGCTGCTGATGGACGTGGAGTTGGAGGACCCGCGGGTGCCGCTGCTGCGGGAGCTGGCGCTGCCCGGCGTGCTGATCGGGCACCCGTCCGACAGCACCGGGCTGGCCTGCGTGGACCTCGACTTCCGGCGCGCCGGCGAGCTGTGCGTGGAGCACCTGGCCGCGGCCGGGCACCGGCGGGTCGCGCTGCTCGGCGCCCCGGCCGCCGTCTACGACCGGGGCACCGGCTTCGCCCACCGCACCCGCTCGGGCGTGCTGGCCGCGGCCGGCCGGCTGGGTGTCGACGCGGTGGCCCGGCCCTGCGAGGAGGGCCCGGCGGCGGTGCGCCGGGACCTGGCCGCGCTGCTCGACGAGCATCCCGACGTGACAGGTCTGGTGGTGCAGAACGAGTCGGCGGTCGGCCCGGTGCTGGCCACCCTGCCGCTGCTGGGCCGCCGGGTGCCGCGGGACGTCTCGGTGGTCGCGGTCTGCCCCGACGAGCTGGCCGAACCGGCCGGGCTGACCTGCGTGCCGGTGCCCGCCGAGGAGGTGGGCCGGCAGGCGGTGACGCTGTTGATGCGCCGCCTGCGCGACGAGCCGGTGCCGGAGGTGACGTTGCTGGAGCCCGCGCTGACCGTGCGCGACACCAGCCGGTGACCGTCAGCCGCCCTGGAGCAGCAGCAGGAACGGCGCGACCGGGTTCGCCACGGTGCTCAGGTTGGCCGCCAGGACCACCAGTGCGGCCAGCGCCGGCACGGCCGGGAGCAGGCCGAGCCACCGACGCCGGCGCCAGGTCACCACCGACAGGCCGGCCAGGGCGGCGGCCAGCAGGCCGACGAGCGCGGCCTTGACCACGTGCCACCGGACGTACTCGTCGAGCATCACGTCCAGGGCCGGTGACGTCGGGCCGTGCTCGGCCTGGTCGCGTACCTGGGCCAGCACGGCGGCCAGGTGGTCGTCGGCGGGCGCGGACGCCAGGGCCGGCAGCAGCGTGCCGAACGGCGACACCGCGCCCTGCACGTCGGCGATCAGCAGCACCGCCACGGCGAGCGCGGCGGCGCCGATCGGCAGCCGGAGGCGCGGCAGCCGGTGGGCGGCCGCCACCAGCGCCGCGAGCAGCGGCAGGGCGATGACCACGCGGGCCAGGTGGAGGCGGAACTGCTCGTCGACGAGCTGCTGGAGGGCGGGCGGGAAGTCGGGGCCGCCCGACGACCAGTCGTCGACGAAGGCGCGCGGGACGGCGTCGGCGCGGACGGCGCCGAGCAGCGGCGGTACGAGGAAGAACGCGACGGACAGGACGACGGCCATGGTGAGGAGCCCGGCGGCGTGACGCCGGGCGGTGCTGGTGGTCAACGGAACTCCTAGGGCGTGTCCTGCCGATCTTGTAGCGGTGGGTCGTTGACGATGTGCCGGTGGTACGTCGAGGCGAACTGACCGACGAAGCGTGGGCGGTGAT
>NZ_JBITEP010000008.1:0-44761 GCF_044455315.1 Micromonospora sp. NPDC051300
GTGGTCGCGTACACCAGGTGCTTGCCGTTGTAGGGCGCGACGGTGAAGTCCTTCAGCGACGCCCAGCCCGACTTCGGCTGCGCCAGCGCACCGGTAGACGACCACCGGTACGACGACGGCAGGGTGCAGGTGCCACCCGGCGGGGGCGTGGTCGGCGGCGGCGTGGTGGGGTTGCCCCCGCCGTCGACGCGGACGAGCTGCCACTGCTGGTTGCTGCCGTTCCAGTCGTCGTACTGGACGATGCTGCCGCCGTCGGCGGTCGAGGCGCCCTGCACCTCCACCACCTTGTTGCTGTTCCGGTTGATCAGCCGGACGTAGCCGCTGTCGGAGTCGGCCAGTCGGAACTGCTGGTTGGTGCCGTTGCCGTCGGTCCACTGCACGATGTTGCCGCCGTTGGCGGTGGAGAAGTTGTAGACGTCGAGCACCTTGCCGGAGAGTCGCGAGCGGAGCCGGTAGTAGCCGCCGCCGGAGTCGACGAACTGCCACTGTTGCTGGTTGCCGTTGTTGCGCGCCCACTGCACGATCCGCGCGCCGTCGTTCGTGGCCAGGTTGTAGACGTCCAGGGCCTTGCCGCTGTTGCGGTTGACCAGGACGTACCAGGCGCTGGTGTCGACCGTCGCGGCGGCGGCCGGGGTGGACAGCACCGCGGTGGCGCCGACGCCGGCCAGCACCGCCGTCACGCCGGCCGCGACGACCCGGGGCGCCCATCCCCGCCGCCGCGACGGCGGGGAGGTGACCGATGGGGACCTACCAAAGCCAAACATGATCCTCCTCGAAGGCCTGGACCCGGACGGTGGAACCGCCAGGTGTTAGCGCTAACAAGAGGTCACGCACTCGTCCGCGCGCGACGTCTCGACAAGGGAGACCTGCCCGGTGAGTCCCAGCCTCGTCCTTGACCATCGAATGTGGGCGATAACACGACGTTCGTCAAGTCGTAACTTCGTCGCATCATCGGGCCGACTCATGGTGACGTTAACATCGACCACTGCCCATTGCTTGATCGTCACTGGCGGACCGAGGGCGCGGCCAGCCAACTCGACAGCCAGTCGAACGCGGACGGCTCCAACGCCCGCCACGTCTGCATGTTGTGCCCGCCCACGGCCAGGAAGGTCGTGGTGAGGTCGATCGGCGCGTGCGCCAACCCGGCCAGGGCGCTGGTGTCCCGGGTGGCCGGCACGTCCGTCCGCGCACAGGCCAGATACAGGGCGACGGGCGGCTGGGGCAGGTGGCGCAGCCGCCAGCGGTCGTCGTTCGTGGTGTGCTCGCTGCCGTCGCCCACCCGGATGCCCGGATCGGCGTACCCGGACAGGCTCGCACCGGCGAGAAAGCGGTCGGGATGGCGCAGCAGCAGGTTCGTCGCGCAGTATCCGCCGGCCGAGTAGCCGATCAGGCCCCAGCCCGCGCGGTCGTTCCGCACCCGCAGGTGGGCCCGGGCCGCGGCCGGCACGTCCACGGTCAGGAACGTCTCCATCCGTGGACCGTCGGTCAGGTCCGTGCACTCCGTGTCCAGCGCCGGATCGGTCGTCTGCGGCGGGAAGAGCACGACGGTGGGCGCCATCCGGCCGGCGCTGATCTCCGAGTCGAGGTAGGTGGCCACGCCCAACCCGCGCACCCAGCTCCGGGGCGAGCCGGGGAACCCGTCGAACGCCTCGACCACCGGGAACCGCGTCGCCGGATCGGCGTCGTAGGCGGCCGGCAGGTAGACGAGCATGGGCAGGGACACACCGCTGGCCGTGCCGGCCACGTCGACTGTGGTGAAGTTGCCCGGCGAGCGGTCCCCCGCCGACCGCGGGTCGGCCGGCACCGCCTCCCCCGCGCCCGCCGTGCCGAACAGATCCGCCCAGGACGGGTACGTCTCGGCCTGCCGGTTCGCCGCCACCAGGACCGTCGACACGAGCGTCACCAGGCACAGCGTCGCCGCGCCGGCCCGTACCGCCGATCGCCGCCACCGGTCGCCGCGATCCCAGACCACGGCCGTCACCACCGGCGCGAGCACGGCCAGCGCGGCGAGCAGGCCGAGCAGGACCGGGCTGTCAGGAGCCACGGCGGAGTCCGATCCCGGAGACGGGAGCACGGGTCGGCGGCGTGTGGTGTCCCGCCGGGTGACGTCGTGCCGGCGCGGCCGACGGCGCGAGCACCGGTGCCGGCGCCGCGAGCGGCGCGGGCAGTTCCCCGCCCACCGATCGCAGGCCCGCCGCCAGCCCCGACGGCCGGGGCCCGGCGGTGATCGCCAGCACCGGGAAACGCCCCGGGTCGCGCCCGACGACGGCCTGCGCCAACCGCCGGACGTGGCCGGACGCGACGAGGCCCCAGCGGTGCCCGGTGACCCTCAGGTCCCGCTCCAGGTCCTGCGGCATCCGCGTCGCCAGCACCCCCGGGTCCACGTCCGGCCCGGCCCGCACCGTCACCACCACCACGGCCGGCGCGTCCTGCCGCGCGGCGGTCAGCACCCGCCCGTCCGTCCATCCGTCGACAGGCGACGAGAGCACCAGCACGGCGGGATACCGCCACGAGGGATGACCCAGATAACCGGCGGGCACCTGCACCGTCACACCGGCCCCCGGCCACGCCGCCAGCGACGGCGGCCGCCACGGCATCGCGACCGGCCGGTCCGCGCCGAGGGCGAGGCGTCGGACCGTCGCGTCGAGCCGGCCCGGCGTGTCGGGCGTGCGGCGCGCGGTCGAGCCGTTCTGCGCCAACGCCCGCCAGGTCGGATAGAAGCCCTCGGCCCGGTTGACGACCAGGGCCACCGCGGTCACCAGCAGGAGTTCGGCCAGCAGCACGACCCCGGCCCGGAGAGCCACCCCGGGCCGGGGTCGGCGCCGCCACACCGCCACGGCACCGGCCGCCGCGACGGCGGCCAGCGCCCCGGCGGCGACGACCAGTCGGAGATCGGTCATCTCCATCGCGTCGCCCCGTCCCCGGCCACACCAGAAGCGTAGCCATCTCGGGGACCGGACAGGCGCGGTGTGACCGCCGGTACGGATGGGACCGGGCGGTGGGTCAGCCGCAGCGGCGGCCGTTGAGGGTGAACACGATGGGCGCCGGGTTGGTGCCGCTCCAGGTGCCGTTGAAGCCGATGCCTGTGGACGCGCCGGGGGCCAGCCTGCCGTTCCAGCTCAGGCTCTCCGCGGCGACCGCCGTCCCGGTCTGCTTCCAGGTGGCCGACCAGCCCTGGCCGACCTTCTGGCCGCTGGTGGGGAAGTCGAACGCCAGCTTCCAGCCGTCGATCGCGGTGGTGCCGGTGTTCGTGACCGTGACGGTCGCGGTGAAGCCGCCCGGCCAACTGTTCGCCGCGTATCCCACCGAGCAGCCGCCGGTCGGGGTGGCGGGCGCGGTCCGCACGGCCAACCCGGGCGAGACCGCCGAGACGTTGCCCGCCGCGTCGCGCGCGGTCACCACGAAGGTGTACGGGGTGTCCGCGGTCAACCCGGTCACCGTGTACGTGGTGCCGGTCGCGCTGCCCACCTTGACCGTGCCGGTGGCGTCCACCCGGTGCACGTCGTACCCGGTGACGCCGGTGTCGTCGGTGGACGGCGTCCAGCTCAGCGCGACGCTGTCCGCGGTGACCGTGCCGGCGGTCGGCTTGCCCGGCGTGGTGGGCGCCGTGGTGTCACCCGGGGTCGTGCCGCGCGGCAGCACCAGGTGGGTGATCGAGTTGGCCGGGAAGGTGGCGGTGAAGCCGCCGGCGGTCACCGGCTGGTCGGCCTCCCGGACGATCCCGGCGAGGTTCGCCCCGCTGTAGCAGTAGACCTGGGCGCTGCCGGCGGAGGCGCCGGTGAGCGCCACCGGGCTGGTCAGGGCGTCGCCGCTCTTGTTCACCACGACCAGGGTCAGCGCCTTGTCGGCGGTGCGCTCGGCCGCGTACACGGCCAGTTTGTCCTGGTCGGCGCTGGTGGCCCGGACGGAGGTCTCGCCGAACGCGCCGCCGGCGCCGTCGTAGTTGCGGTAGATGCGGAACGCGTCGGCGACCGGCTGGTCGGCCGTCGGCGCGGTCCAGAGGCTGGCCAGGTCGAGCCCTTCGCGGCCGAAGATGCCGAGCACGTCGGCCTGGGCGAGCGCGCCGTTGAGCGAACCGTACCCGCCCCAGCTGTACTCGGTCATCGCGATCTTCGTGCCCGGGTAGTGCTTGTCGACCAGGTCACGCATCCGGGGGATGAAGCGGACCGGCTGGTTGATCCAGCTCTCGTCGGTGTACGTCGGGTCCCAGAGCTGGCGGGTCGAGCGCAGCCGCAGCGCCTGGGTGGCGGCGTCGCCCGCGTCGGAGCCGCTGACGCCGGACTGCTGCGGGTAGAGGTGCACGTCGAAGTAGTCGAGGATGCGGGTGCCGTGCTGCTGCTCGTACTCCCGCATCCGGTCCAGGTACCACGGGCCGAGGTCCTGGCCGTCGTGCGCGGCCTTGTCCGGCGGGTTGGACCAGCAGCCGGTCCGTGAGCAGGTGTCCTGGTCCAGGCCGGAGTAAAAGATCGAGTTCAGGCCCCAGCCGACCGGGCCGAGCGTCTTCGCGCCCGGATCGGCCTTCTTGATCGCCGCGGCGTACTGGTAGGTGCGGTCGCGCAGCTCGTCGTAGCCCAACCCGACCGGACGGACGTCCCGGTGGGTGGCGTGCCACAGGTCCGGCTCGTTGTCCAGGTTGTAGAACCGGACCCCGCCGGCGCCGGCGGCGCCGAACCGGCCCTTCAGGTGGGTGACGAAGTCGGTGACGTACTCCGGCCCGACCGCCACGCTGGTGTCCTCCGGGTCGTTGCCGGTGATCAGGCTGCCGTCCGGCTTCTTCCCGTTGCCGCAGTCCGGCGCCCACTGGTCGGTGGACTCCTGCGGGCCGTACTTGGCGACGCTGAAGCCGCACGACCGGGCCCGGTCCTTGGCGACCCAACCGATCATCGGCACCGTCATGATCGTGTCCGTGCCGGTGGCCTTGTTCCGCTGCACGAACCTGTCGCTCTCCGAGCCGTCGGGCAGGCTGGCCGGGTCCGCGTTGTCGTTCGGGATGTTCTCGAAGTACCAGTCCGAGGCGCGGTTCGTGGTGTCGGTGCGGAAGTTGTAGCGGGTGGTGGCGTTGCCGCCGTACCGGTGCACCGGCAGGCGCAGCTCCCGGGCGAGGGCTTCGTCGGCGAAGTTCATGCCGTAGACGTACGGGCTGATCGCGTGCCGGCCGGCGGTCACGTCGACGGCCAGCGCCGGACCGGTCGCGGCCTGGGCGGGCGTCGGCAGGGCCAGGCCACCGAGGGTGGCGGCCAGCACGACGGGGAGCAGTGCTGTGGTGGGACGCACGAGCTCTTCCTTCCTGAGGAAATCGAAGCTCGCCGTTGGGAGCGCTTCCACAGCCTGCCCCGATTAGCCTGTCGCGTCAACACTCCGCCGGCGACCCCGAGGTCAGCGCCGCAGCGTCCGGTCGGGCGACTCCCCGTACTCGTCGCGGTAGCGCTCGGCGAAGCGGGAGGGGTCGGCGAAGCCCCAGCGGCTCGCGACCGACTCGATGGTCCGGTCGTCGCCGGCGGTGGCCCGGCCCAGTTCCTCCCGGGCCTTGTCGAGTCGGACCCGCCGCAGGTAGGCCAGGGGTGTGGTGTCGAGGTGCCGGCGGAAGGTGAGCCGGAGCGCGCGGGAGGTGACGTTCGCGGCACGGGCGATGTCGGCGACACCCAGGTCGAGATGCGGCTGGGACTCGATGAAGGCGATCGCCCGGCGCAGCGTCGCCGGATGGGCGTCGTGCCGGTCCGTCGCGCTCGGCCCCGGGAGCACGTCGCTCGGGAAGATGGTGAGCGCGGTCGCGGCCAGCATCCGCACCGCGGCACCGAGGATGAGTGGCTCGGTCGCGACCTGCGGCCCTTCGAACAACTCCCGGACATAGCGCGCGGTGGTACGCCACTGCGCGGCGCATCCGGGCAACGGTTGCCACGACAGTGGCCGCCAGTGCCCACCCGACCGGTCCGGCGCGGTGCCGGCGACCTCGTGCAGCAGGGACTCCGGCAGGCCGACGACGTCGAGGTCCGGACCGTGCAGCCGAGCGTCCCACCGCACCTCCGACCGACTGCCGAGGTACGTGTCGCCGGGTCCGTAGCGGGCGCTGTCCCGGCCCCGCACGTAGTCGACCCGGCCGGCCTTGACGGTGGCGATGAGGATCTGGTCGCCGCCCTCCATGCGGAAGTCGAGGTCCGCCGAGATCCGCACCGCGCTCAGGTTGACGTCGCCGAACTCCACCCGGTCGAAGCCGACCCACATGCCGCCGCTCACCGCGTTCCCGACCCGCAAGTGCGAGTCGTACACCCGGCCGATGAAGTCGCGCGCCTCGTCCGGCTCCGACGACACGAACCGGGTCTGCCGGGGCGGCCCGGCCGATCCCATCATGAGTCCTCCTCGGCGATGTCGCTCCTGGCTGGACCCCGTGTCGAGCCCAGCCTAGGCGGGATGCCGTTGTGGGCAAATGTCCCGAACGTCGTGTCCCTGACCGCCGCCGCTCCGGCGTGGACGCGGAGTGTGGCGGCCGCATCGGGAAACGCATACGCCCGCGCAACGGCCCACCGGCTTGGGTGGGGGGAGGACAGCCGCCGCGTACCGCCGGCACCCGATCGCCCGGAAGGGATCATCGCCATGGACCTGGAACCGACAGGGGGCGTCAGCCGGCGCAGGCCGGCCGGCGTCGGGCCGGCCCGGGGCGCGTCGGCGGCGCGCTCGTCCGGAACCGGCCGGATCCCGCCGGCCACCCGGCCGGGCGTCACCGGGGCCACGCCCGGCGAGGGCTCCGGCGACTCCCGCCGTACGCCGAGGGTCGTGCTCGTCGCCCTGGCGGCCCTCGGCGTGGCCGGCGTGGCGTTCGTCGTGCGGCGGCCGTTGCTGATGGCCGCGCCGGCGTGCCGGGCCGGGCGGTGGCACGGCTGCCTCGACACCGAGAACGGTGTGCTGCTCATGACGCTTGTCGGACTGCCGCTGGCCGCGCTGGCGGCGTGGGCCCTGGCCCGGTGCCGTCGGGCGCCGGACGCCGCGACGGCGTGGCGGAGGTCGGTGGCCGAGGTGGGCCTGGTCTACGGCACCGTGCCGTTCGTCTGGATGACGTTGATGCCGGGGCCCGGGGCGGGTGTCGTCCCGGGCCGGGTGAGCCTGGTCCCGCTGCGGGACCTGGTCGACATGGGACCGCTGGGGATCGGCGGCAACCTGCTGGTCCTGGCGGCGCTGGGGTTCTTCGCGCCGCTGCGGTTCCGGTCGCTGGCGTCCGTGCCGCGACTGTTCGCGCTCGGCGCGGCCGGCTCGGCGGTGATCGAGACCCTTCAGTACGTCCTGCGACTGGACCGGGTCTCGTCCGTGGACGACGTGCTCGTCAACGCCGCCGGCGCGGCGCTGTTCGGGCTGGCGTCGCGCCGCTGGTGGCGGGCCGGGGCAACGAGCCCGGACCGGTCCCGTCCCGCGCCGGTCCGGGCAGACTGAGTCGCATGCGCGTGCTGATCGTGGAGGACGAGCCCTACCTGGCCGAGGCCGTCCGGGACGGGCTGCGGCTGGAGGCGATCGCTGCGCAAACGGCTCGGCGAACCATGGTTGATCACCACTGTGCCCGGTGTCGGCTACCGCATCGGGACGCCACCGGCGACCGGGGACGAGCATGGGTAGGCGGCCGGGGCTGAGCGTGCGGGCGAAACTCACCCTCAGCTACGCCGGGTTCCTCGTGCTGGCCGGCGCCCTGCTGCTCACCGCCGTGTGGGTGTTCCTGCTGCGCTACGTCCCCGACCGGGCCATGCTCATCGTCCCCGGTTCCGCCGACACGCTCACCCCCGGCGTCTTCCCGGTCCGGTCCCACCTGCTGCGCGTCTTCGCGCCGAGGGCGGCCGAGACGCTGGCGTTCCTGCTCGCGTTCGGCCTGCTCGGCGGCTGGTTCCTGGCCGGCCGGATGCTCGCGCCGCTGACCCGGATCACCGAGGCGGCCCGCACGGCCGGCACCGGCTCCCTGTCGCGCCGGATCCGGATGCCGGGCCGGCGGGACGAGTTCCGGGAACTCGCCGACGCGTTCGACACCATGCTCGACCAACTGGAGTCGCACGTCGCCGAGCAGCGACGGTTCGCCGCGAACGCCTCCCACGAGCTGCGTACCCCGCTGGCGATCTCCCGGGCGTTGCTCGACGTCGCCCGCGACGACCCGACGCGGGACCGGGACGAACTCGTCACCCGCCTGCACGAGGTCAACCGGCGGGCGATCGACCTCACCGAGGCGCTGCTGGTGCTCGGTCGCGGCGACCGTGGCGTGGTGACCCACGAGCCGGTCGACCTCTCCCTGCTCGCCGAGGAGGCCGCCGAGACGCTGCTCCCCGTCGCCGAACGACGCCGGGTCACGCTGGAGGTGACCGGTGGGGCGGCGCCGACCAGCGGCTCCGCCGAACTGTTGCTGCGGATGGTGACCAACCTGGTCGAGAACGCCGTCGTGCACAACCTGCCCGACGGCGGCACGGTGACCGTCCGCACCACGACGTCCGGCGACGCCAGCGTGCTGCGGGTGGTGAACACCGGACCGCCGCTGCCACCGGACCTGGTGCCGACGCTCACCGAGCCGTTCCGGCGGGGCACGGACCGGGTACGCGGCGGCGGGCACGCCGGCGCCGGCCTCGGCCTGGCCATCGTGCGGAGTGTCGTCCGCGCCCACGAGGGGACGCTCGACCTCGCCCCCGGTGCCGGCGGCGGGCTCCTCGTCACGGTGCGGCTACCAAGCCGCTCCTGACGCCTTTCGCCGGGATGGTGGACAGCCCGGCACGCCGACGGAACGTCGCCTGCTCCGAGAGGGTTCGTGTCTGCCGGACAATGATGCCTGGCTGCGGACGGGGCAGGTGGCGCGCCGTCGTTGCTGCGCGCCGCATGGCGGTTGCACCCCGAGGAGTGCGCATGGGGCAGGTCTTCGAGGCTACCGGTGTCGAGGCATCTGAGCAGTTGCTCCGCGACAGCTATGGCGGGAACATCCGCGTCGAGGTCGGCGACGTACCGCCGAGGTTGCGGCTGGAGGTTGCCGCGATCACGCCGGCGGCGCGGCTCGACCGGGTCACCTTCGGCCTTCACTCCGACCTGCGGAGCGAGGCGATCGGTCTGGTGGTCATCTGCCGTATCGACACCGGCCGGCTCGCCTATCACCCGGCGGGCGGCCGGGAGACCGCGTACGGCCCCGGTGACGCGTTCATTCCCGTGTCGCCGGAGCGCGACTATATCGCGGACTGCGCGGAGGTCGACTTCCACAGCCTGGTCCTGGACCCGGTGCTGCTGGACAGCGTCGCGGAGACCGCGCCCGGCCGCCGCGCCGGGTCCGTCCGGTTCACCAGCCACCGGCCCGTCTCCGCGGCCGCCGCCGAGACGTGGGAGACCGTCTACGGGTACGCCCGCGAGACGGTCGACCTCGGGGCGGCCGGTGAGCCACTGCTGGCCGGCAGCGTGGCCCGGCTGCTGGTCGCCACCGCCCTGAGCGTCTTCCCGAACGACGCGCTCAGCGATCCCACGATCTCCGACCGCCGCGACGCCCATCCCCGGGCGCTGCGTCGCGCGGTCACGTTCATCGAGGAGAACGCGGACCGGGACATCACGCTCGCCGACACCGCCGCCGAGGCCCGCACGACGATTCGCGCGGTGCGGCTGGCGTTCCGCCAGCACCTCGACACCACCCCGACCGCCTACCTGCGATGGGTGCGGCTGGAACGGGCCGACCTGGAGTTGCGCCGGGCGGACCCGGCCGACGGCCTCGCGGTGGCCGAGATCGCCCGGCGCTGGGGATGGGCCGACCCGAAGCGGTTCGCTGCCGCCCGCCAGCGACGGTTCGGCTCGCCACCTGTGGAGCCACCGCGTCCCCGCACGCCGTGAGCGCCGGGACTCGTACCCGATCCGTGGCCGGCGGGCGCCGGCGCCGCCGCGAGGGTGACGCCGGCGTCCGCCCGCCCGTTACGGCGTGACCACCTTGCCGCCGAACGTCACCACGAGGCGGCCGTCGGAGGCGAAGGACCAGCCGAGGGCGCCGGAGTACGACGTGCACCGGGACCCGTTGCTGCCGGAGAAGAACTGGTTGGAGCTGTCGGAGTTGCCGACGATCCGGTCGCTCGCGCCGCCGCTGCACGAGGTGTTGTTCCGGAACACCGAGGAGCCGCCGTCGAAGTTGAAGTTGCGCTCGGTGTTGCCGACGCTGGCGTTGTTCGACACCGTCATCGAGCCGACGTTGCGGTTGTAGGTGAACCCGTGCTGCCCGTTGTGGTAGGCGATGTTGCCCCGGACCACGTGGTTCACCCCGATGTCCTCGCCGCCGAGCTTGAAGCCGTTGCGGTCGCCGTTGCCGGCCTGCCCGCCGTTGCTCAGCGTGCCGTTGTCGTAGGCCAGGGAGGACTCGATGGTCACCGCGCCGATCGCCCCGGTGTCGCTCTTGGTGTAGAGGTCGTATCCGTCGTCGATGTTGTTGTGGGACACGGTGTAGCGGAAGACGTTGCCCGGCCCGACGGTCAGCTTCGGGGCGAACCCGTCGGCGTCCTCGCCGTCGGAGTCGACGTTGTCGTGCGACTCGGTGCTCACGACGAGGTTGTTGGACGGCCACTGGTCGCGGGGCGCGTTGGCCACCAGCCGCGAGAGCTGGAGCCCGGAGTCCCGGTTGTGCCGGGTCACCACCCGCTCGATGATGTTGTTGTTGCCGGCGAGCAGGATGCCGTTGTCCCCGGCCCGCTCGACGACGACGCCCCGGATGTGCCAGTACGAGCCGCCCACCTGGAGACCCCGGTTCGCCGGGTCCTCGCTCTGGGCCGAGAAGTTCAGCACCGGCGTCTCACCCGGGTAGGCGAAGATGTTCTTCCGCGCGCTCGACGTGCCGTTGTTGCCCTGGCCGATGGTGACGGTCTGGGTGTAGCGGTAGGTGCCGCCGCGCAGGTAGATCGTGCCGCCGGCGGCGACGCGGGTGATCGCCGAGGCGAGCGTCGTCGGGTTGGCCTGGGTGCCGGCCGCGCCGTCGGTGCCGGTCGGCGCCACGTACAGCGTGCCGCTCGACGGGGGCGGCGTGGTCGGTGGCGGGGTGGTCGGCCCGGTCGTCGGCGGCGGGGTGGTGGGTGGCGGCGTGCTCGACCCGGAGGCGTACGTCTCGAACTCGGCGACCCTCGGGCTGCCGGTCGCGCTGGTGATCTCGAAGTTGATCTTCTTCAGCGAGGTGGCCGCGAACGTGATGACCCCCGCGCCGGTGCCGCTGGCCAGCGTGGCGCCGGTGTCGTTGTTGACGACCCGCCATCCGCCGATGACCCCGACGGCGCCGGCCGCCTCCCGGATGGCGATCGAGGCGACCGTGACGGCGGAGCCCCACTTGACCGAGATGCGGCCGGTCGAGCCGGACGGTGACCACCAGGTGTTCATGTCGCCGTCGACCACGTTGCCGTAGCTGGTGCCGGCGGCCTTGCTGGAGCCGTCCGCGCCGGCCCCGATACTGAGGTTAGTTGCATTGACGTTGATGGATTCTGATTCGGGCTTGCCGAATGCGCCGGACGCCTGGGTGACCGGCATTGCCGCAACGACCGCGACAGCCGCCGCCAGGGCGGTTCCGCCGGCGAGCAGCCGGCGTCGCACGAGGTCTCTCACTGTTTCTCCTCGACGGTGGGAACGGTGCGGACGCCGCATGGACGCCCGACACCGGAAGTGGCTTCGCGTGCGCACATCCAACCCGGACAGGGATCGAAACATCGATGAAACACAGGCTAAGAAAGCGCTTACCGAATACGCAAGCGATTGGATGTGCAGGTTTGTTGCAGAGGCCAGCCGCAGCACCGCCCCGACGCAAGGCGGGGCCCCTTCTTAACGCCTCCGGTAGAGAAGGGTCCCCTTCTCAACACTGCCGGCTCCGTCGGGAGACCGAGTCGGAAGCCGGTCCGCGGACCGATCCGCCGGCCGTGGCGCGTCCGTAGCGTCGGGAGCCATGAGGCGAATCCTGATGGCCGTGCTGGCCGCCGTACCGGTGCTGGCGCTGCCGGCGCCGGCCGCACCGGCCACGCCTGGTCGGTGTGCCGGGCTGACCCGGTTGCCCGGGGTGGAGTCCGCCGTGGCGGACGACGACTACTGCGACGTCAGGGGCACGCTGCCGCCGCACGAGAGATACGAGATCAAACTGCCCCTGCGGGGCTGGACCGGACAGTACGTCCAACAGGGATGCAGCGGCCTCTGCGGCGCGGTGCCCGAACTGACCCTGCCGCTGTTCGGCTTCCAGTGCGCCCCCGCGCGGGACAAGCGGCTCGTGCTCGCCGCCTCCGACAGCGGGCACACCGGCGCCGACTTCGGCGACGGCGACTGGGCGGCGCACGACGTCGCCGCCCGCGTCGACTTCGGGCTGACCTCGGAACACAAACTCAGGGTGTACGCCGACGCGGTGACGCGACGCTTCTACGGCCGCGAACCGACCCACAGGTACTTCGACGGCTGCTCCACCGGTGGCCGGCAGGGGCTCAACCTCGCCGAACGCTTCCCGGCCGACTTCGACGGCATCCTGGCCGGAGCGCCCGCGCACAACCTCGCGCCGCTCGCGCTCGCCAACGCGTGGCTGACGCGGAAGAACAGCGGCGGCATCCTCACGCCGGCCAAGCTGCCGGTGCTGCACGCCGCCGTCCAGCGGGCCTGCGGCGAGCTGATCGAGGACCCGCGCACGTGCGGCTTCCAGCCCTCGTCCATCCGGTGCGAGGGCGCCGACCGGCCCGACTGCCTGACCGACGCGCAGGTCGCGGTGGCGGTGGCGGCCTACCGGGGGCCGTCCGACGCGCGCGGCCGCAACCTCTACAACGGCGGCTTCGCGTACGGGTCGGAGCTGAGCTGGAACGGCTGGTTCGTGGGACCGGACCCGCTCGCGGCGAGGATCGGACTGGCGTACTTCAGGAATCTGGCGTACCCGCGGAACCCGCCGGCCGGCTTCACCCTGGACGACGTCACCTTCACCGAGGCCACCTTCGACCGGCTCCAGATCCTCGGCGACGCCGTCTACAACGCCACGTCACCCGACCTGTCCGCGTTCCGCGCGCACGGTGGCAAGCTGCTCGTCTTCCACGGCTGGGCCGACGCGCAGATCTCGCCGTTCGCCACCCTGGACTGGTACGCCGCGGTCGAGCGGCACGCCGGCGGGTACGCGGCGAGCCAGCGGTTCTCCCGCCTCTACCTGATCCCCGGCGGATACCACTGCCTGTTCGGGCCCGAGGTGGACAGGCCGAGCGAGATCGGCGTACCCGAGTTCCTGACGCCGTTGATGACCTGGGTGGAGCGGGGCGTGGCGCCCGGCGCGATCGACGTGCCGACGGTGACCTCCACCGACCCGCCCGACCTGGTGCGCTTCCTCACCGTCGACCCGTCGGACGCGTTGTCACCGCCGCCGGCCGCACCGGGCAGCCTGAACGCCGACTACCACTACATCGGGAACTGACCCACGCAACGCAGTGCTCAATGCACATGCTTGACTGCGTTGGGTAGGGTCGGGCCCGTTGTTCGCTCGACCAACCGGGGGTAACGAGTATGAAGCTACGTAAATTCGGCGCCGTCATCGCGGCACTGGTCGGGGTCGCCGTCGGTGGAGGGGTCGCACCGTCCGTCGCCTTCGCCGCGGACAACGGACCGTGGGAGGTCTTTCCCGCCAGCGCCGTCGACAAGTGCGTCGAGGTCCAGGGCGGTTCCACGGCATCCAGCGCGCAGGTCCAGGTCTACACCTGCGCGACCTGGGGCGGCGGGGTCACGCCGCTCCACCAGCGGTGGATCTTCCGGCCCACCTCCAGCGGCTACCAGCGCATCGTCAACGGCAAGACCGGAATGTGCGCGAACATCAAGGGCAGCACCGACGTCAACAGCACGAAGATCGTCCAGTACGCCTGCGGCGGCAGCGGAACGCTGAACGACCAGTGGTACCCGCAGTTCGTGCGGAAGATCGGCGGATTCGACTTCTACCAGTTCAAGAGCCGACTGAACCCCGCGAAGTGCCTGAACGTGCAGGGCAGCACGACGTCGAACGGATCCGACCTGATCCTCTACCCCTGCAGCACGACGAACAACGCCATCTTCTCCTGGACGCCGGCGGTGCAGGCGTAGGCGGCGTGCGCTGTTGACCCCTTACTGCTGCTTTACTATCTTCCTAGTAAAGCAGCAGTAAGGGGTCTCCGTGTTCGTCTTCCGGCTCGACACCCGCTCGGGCGTGCCGCCGTACCTCCAACTCGTCCAGCAGGTCCGCCAGGCGGTGCTGCTGGGCTTCCTGCGACCCGGTGACCGCCTCCCACTCATCCGCGAGGTGGTCGAGAACCTGGCGATCAACCCCAACACGGTCGCCAAGGCGTACCGGCAGATGGAACAGGAGAACCTGGTCACCGGCCGACCGGGCCAGGGCACGTTCGTCGACGAGCAGCAGCCGGCCCCGATGTCGCCGTCGACGTACACGTCGCTGCACCGTGGCCTGGCGACCTGGCTGCGCCGCGCCTACGCCGCCGGCCTCGACGAGCAGGCGGTCGACGCGCTCTTCGCCTCGGTCCACCAGCAGACCAGGAACGAGGACGTGGCGTGACCGGGACCGACGTCGCGCTGCGCACCGACGGTGTCGGCAAGCGGTACCGGAAGGGCTGGGCGCTGCGCGACTGCACCCTGACCCTGCCGGCCGGCGGCGTGATCGCCCTGGTCGGGCCGAACGGCGCGGGCAAGACCACGCTGCTGCGCCTGGCCGTCGGGCTGCTGGCACCGACCACCGGAACCGTGGAGGTCCTCGGCCACGACGTCACCGCCAGCACCCCGCACACCCTGTCCCGGATCGGATTCCTGGCGCAGGACCACCCGCTCTACAAGCGCTTCACCGTCGCCGAGATGCTCCGCTTCGGCCGGGCCTGCAACCTGCGGTTCGACCAGGGGCTGGCCGAGCGCCGGCTGGCGAAGCTGGGCATCCCGCTCGACCGCCGGGCCGGCACGCTCTCCGGCGGACAGCAGGCCCAGGTCGCGTTGGCCCTGGCCCTGGCGAAACGGCCCGACCTGCTCGTCCTCGACGAGCCGGTGGCCAGCCTCGACCCGCTGGCCCGGCACGAGTTCCTCCAGGTCCTGATGGGCGCGGTCGCCGAGGGCGGGGTGACCGTCCTGTTCTCCTCCCACGTCGTGCACGAGTTGGAGCGCGTCTGCGACCACCTGGTCGTGCTCAACGACGGCCGGGTCACGCTGACCGGCGACATCGACACCCTCCTCGCCGAGCACCGGCTGCTCGTCGGCCCGCGTACGGCCGACGACGTCGAGCGGGCCGACGCCGTGGTGGAGGCCGTCCACAGCGACCGGCACACGACCCTGCTGGTGCGCGACGGCGGGCTGCCGGCCGCGCCCGGGTGGCAGGCCAGGCCGGTCGCGCTGGAGGACCTGGTGCTGGCGTACCTGCGGCGGCCGTCCGAGCCGGGCGCCACCGTCACCCCGGAGGTGGCGGCATGACGTGGTTGATCTGGCGCCAGCACCGGACCGAGGTCTGCGTCCTGGGCCTGCTCGTCGGCATGTTCGGCGTCGCCCTGCTCCTGCTCGGGACGCAGGCCCACGACCTGTTCCCCGGCGGGCCCGCCCGCTGTGCGGGAGCGGCCGGCGTCGGCGAGGGCTGCGCGGCCTCCTTCCGCCGGCTCGACGAGGAGTACGGCTACGTCGAGAACCTCCTGGCGGCCTTCTACCTGGTCCCCGTCGTCATCGGTGCGTTCCTCGGCGCGCCGCTGCTCGCCCGCGAACTGGAGGACGGCACCTGGCAGCTCGCCTGGACCCAGGCCGTGCCCCGGATGCGCTGGCTGGCCGCCAAGCTCGCCGCGCTGGCCGGCGTGACCGTCGCGCTCACCGGACTGTTCACCGCGGTGCTCACCTGGTTCCGGCAGCCGTTCGACGCGTGGGAGGGGCGGTTCCAGTACGACGCCTTCGACCTGGAAGGGATCGTCCCGGTGGCGTACGCGCTGTTCGCGTTCGGCGTCGCCACCGCCGCGGGGGCGATCCTGCGGCGCAGCCTGCCCGCGTTCGGTGTCGCGTTCGGGGCGTTCCTGGCCGCCCGGATGTCGGTGGCGCTGCTGGCCCGGCCCGCGTACGCCACGCCGCTCACCACCATGGCCCCGGTCCCCGCCGACGGCGCGAAGGGCCGGGCGCCCGGCCTCGCCGACTGGACTGTCGAACGCGGCTACGCGGACGCGACCGGACGCAGGCTGACCCGGACCGAGTACGACGAGTTGGCCGGCGCCGCCGACCGGGCCGGCACCAACCTCAACCAGTTCCTGCACGCGCGGGGGATCCAGCGGTTCGGGGTCTACCACCCGGCCGACCGGTTCTGGACGTTCCAGCTCGTCGAGTCGGCTCTGTTCGTCGCCGTCGCGACGATCCTGATCGGTGTGGTGGTGTGGCGGGTACGACGCCGCACGATCTAAGGCCCGGGACGCGAAAAGGCCGTGATCAGCTTTTCGCTGATCACGGCCTTTTCGTGACGTGCGCCCGAAGGGACTCGAACCCCTAACCTTCTGATCCGTAGTCAGATGCTCTATCCATTGAGCTACGGGCGCTTGGTGCTCGGCCAGTCTACACAACCGGCTTTCGCGCGGAGACTCCGGGATTCGAACCCGGGAGGGGCTTTAAAACCCCAACCGCATTAGCAGTGCGGCGCCATAGACCAGACTAGGCGAAGTCTCCCCGGTGACCCGGAGGCCACCGCGCCCGAGGATACAGGTCCGCACCCGCCGGGGGCAAAGCGACTACCGGCACCCCGCCGAGTCGCCGTGTCTTCGCCGTGTGCCAGGTCACCTCGCCGACTACGCTCCATCGATATGCAGGAGCAGCCGCCGAGCGATACCCCCCGTCGCGAGCCCGCCGACAAGGCCCGGCGGAGCCGCTCCCCACGACCGACCTTCAGCCCACCGCCGGCTCCCGAGCCGCCGTCCACCGACGCGCCCGGCGAGGCGCCGCCGCGCAGGCGGGCGCGACGGGCCGCGCCGACGGTCCTGTTCCAGCCACCCGAGCCGGCCACCGACGTCCCGCCGGCTCCGCGCCCACGCCCGGCCGCCGAGCGGTCCGCGCCCGTTCCGGGTACACCGGCGGACGCGCCATCCGGCGGAACCGAAACGGGTGACTCCGGCGCGCCGCCCGCACCTGCCGAGCCCAGCGTGTCGGCCGCGCCCCCGGCTGACAGCGGAGCCCAGGTCGCCGCGCCGTCCCCGGTCGGCCCCGATACTCGGGTCGCCACGCCGTCCCCGGCCGAGCCCGGTGCAGCCGACGGCACACCGCCCCCGGCCGACGCCGGCCCGGCCGTGCCGCGAACCGTCTCCGGCGAGGCGACGCCCGGGCCGGTCACCTCCGCCGGGCAGGGGAACCCACACGTGGGGACCGCCGGGGAGGAGGCGACCGCCACGCCGCAGGTCTCGGAGATCCCGGTCGGCGAGGGGTCGGCACGCCGCGCCCCCGCCGAGAAGAAGGCGGCCAGGAAGGCCACCCGGAAGGCTCCCGCCACGCCCCGGAAGACAACCGTCGCACCGGAGTTCACCGCGCCGGCCGGGGCGGAGTCGGCTCCGACGGACGGGGCAGCGGTCGATGAGGCCGCCGCCGCGCCCCGGGCCCCTCGTGCCCGCCGGACCACCAAGGCCGCGCCGGCGGCGAAGACCACCCCGGCGAAGCGCCCCGCCAGACGGGCGCGCGTCGAGCCGCCGTCGGACGAGGCGGCCGGCGGGGTCGCCGTCACCGGTGAGCAGCCCGCGCGGACGCAGCCCAGCCAGGAGGAGCAGACCCGGCACGAGCGGCCCGGGCCGGAGCAGTCCGACAAGCGACCGACCAGGCCGGAGCCGACCGGTGTCGAACCGGCGGCAACCGGGGTCGCGGCGGTGGCGCGTACCCCGGTGGCGGGCTGGCGGGCGGTGGGGCCGCGCCTGCGCGACCACCCCGGGTTCGCGCCGGAGCTGCTGGCCCTGGCGGCGGTGGACGCGCTCGGGCCGCGGGCCGGGAGCTGGGTGGCGCGGGTCCGCGAGGCGTACCCGCAGGCGGACGCGGACGGGGTGGCCCGGCTGGCGACCCGCCGGTTCGTCCGGATGGCCGGCACCGGCGGCGGGCTCGCGGCGGGAGCCGGCCTGTTCGCGCCGGCCGCCGAGCTGGCGGCGGTGCTGTGGACCCAGGCGAACCTGGTGCTGCACGTGGCCGCCGCCTACGGCCACGATCCGGCGCACCCGGACCGGGCGGCGGAGCTGCTGGTGCTGACGTCGGTGCACCCGGACGAGGGGGCCGCGCGGGCGGCGCTGGCGGCGGCCCGGTCGGCGGGTGAGCCGGCGGACGGGCCGTGGGGTCGGGTGGCGGAGGCGGCCTGGCGGTTGGCCACGCCGGTGGCCGCGCAGGCCGGCGGCTGGCTCGGGTTGCGGCTGGCCGCGCGGTTGCTGCCGGGCGCGGCGGTGCTGGCGGCGGCGACCGGTGGCACGGCCGCCGCCGAGCGGGTCGCCGCGCGGGCGGTCGGCCGCTACCGGGGCACGGGTCAGAGCCAGCCGAACCAGGACCGGGGCAGCAGCGCGTAGCCGACGAAGGCGACCACGTCGAGCAGCGTGTGCGCGACGATCAGCGGGGCCACCCGGCGGGTGCGCAGGTAGAACAGCCCGAAGATCACGCCCATCACGGCGTTGCCGACGAACGCGCCGAAGCCCTGGTAGAGGTGGTAGGAGCCGCGCAGCACGGCGCTGGCCGCGAGCACCGCGCCGAGCCGCCAGTGAAGTTGCCGCAGCCGGGTGACCAGGTAGCCGACCACGATCACCTCCTCCAGCACGGCGTTCTGCACGGCGGCGAGGATCAGCACCGGCACCGCCCACCACAGGTCCGGCAGCGCGGCCGGGACCAGTGTGGCGTTCACGCCGAGCTGGGCGGCCACCCAGAACAGCGCGAGCCCGGGCAGGCCGATGAGCGCGGCCAGGCCGGCGCCGCGGGCCAGGTCCGAGCCGGGCCGCCGGAGGTCGACGCCGAGCGTCCGCGCCGGGTCGCCCGGGTCGCGCGCCAGCAGGTGTACGGCGAGCAGCACCGGCAGCAGCGCGAAGACGATCCCGAGCAGTTGGTAGGTGAGGTCGAGGTACGGCCGGGCCGAGGCGGAGGTGTTCAGCGCGGCGGTCTGCTTCGACAGCCCGCCCGACGCGGTGAGCTTGGCGACCAGGGAGACCAGCGCGTACACGGCCGACTGGCCGAGGGAGAGACCGAGCACGAGCAGCGTCTCGGTGCCCAGCATCCGGCGGGACACCGGCCGGGCCAGCTCGTCAACCGTCACCGGACCATGAAACCACTCCGGACGGCAGATGAGCCGATCGCACATTGTGTGCGACCGGCCGACACGCTCCGTGGACATTCTATGGGGGCCGATCCGCCCGTCCGGAGAAGGAGCGTGCCTGTGGAGAACGTCGCGCGGCTGCTGAAGGAGAGCTGGGCCCTGGTCGAGGAGCACGGGGACCGGCTCTGCGGCCACTTCTACGCCCGACTGTTCCTGCTCGACCCGGAGCTGCGCAAGCTCTTCCCAGTGCAGATGAGCGGGCAGCGGGACCGCCTGCTGGAGGCGATCGTCACCGCCGCCCAGACGATGGACGACCCGGAGACGTTCGACGACTACCTGCGCGGGATGGGCCGGGACCACCGGAAGTACCACGTCACGGCCGAGCACTACGAGACGCTCGGCGTCGCCCTGCTGGACGGGCTGCGCAGCGTCGCCGGGGACGGCTGGAACCTGGAGTACGACCAGGCGTGGCGGGACGCGTACGCCGGGATCAGCGAGCGGATGCAGGCCGGCGCGGCGGCCGACGCGAACCCGCCGTTCTGGCACGCCGAGGTGCTGACCCACGAGCGCCACGGCCCGGACACGGCGGTGCTGACCGTGCGGGCGTTGCAGGACCCGCTGCCCTGGCAGGCCGGCCAGTACGTCAGCGTGGAGGTGCCCCGCCACCTGCCGCGCACCTGGCGCACGTACTCGGTGGCGAACGCGCCGAACGAGGAGAACGTGCTGGAGTTCCACGTCCGGACGCCGGAGGGCGGCGCGGGTTGGGTGTCCGGCGCGCTGGTGCGCCGGACGAAGCCGGGTGACCTGCTGCGGCTGGCCGCGCCGATGGGTTCGATGACGCTCGACCCGGACTCCACCCGGGACGTCCTCTGCGTGGCGGGTGGGGTGGGGCTGGCCCCGATCAAGGCGCTGGTGGAGGAGTTGACCCGGGTCAACCGCACCCGCTGGGTGCACGTCTTCTACGGCGCCCGCCACCCGGACGAGCTGTACGGGCTGGCCGGACTGGAGGAGTTGGTGGCGGCGCACCCCTGGCTGTCGGTGACGCCGGCGTGCAGCGACGACCCGGACTTCGCCGGCGAGATCGGTGACGTCTCCGAGGTGGTCACCCGCTACGGGCCGTGGACCACGCACGACTGCTACGTCTCCGGGTCGGCCGCCATGGTCCGGGCGACCCTGCGGGCGCTCGCCGCCGACGACGTCCCGCCGGACCACATCCGCTACGACACGTTCGGCGCCCTCTAGAGCCTTACTCCCCCCGAGCCGGGTCGCGTGCCCCCGCCCCCTGGGGCACGCGACCCGGCCCCCCGTCCGCGTCAGTAGCGCCAGGGGGTGCCGGTCTCGCGGTATTCCTCGACCGGCACCAGCGGCACGTTGGGTGCCATCCGGTCGACGTACAGCCGCCCCTCCAGGTGGTCGATCTCGTGCGCGACCAGCCGTGCCATCGCGTACTCGAAGGACGTGATGACCCGGCTGCCGTCCCACTGGGCGTGTTCCACGTCGATCCGCAGCGGCCGGGGCACCAGGCCCCGGTGGTCGAAGAAGGAGAGGCAGCCCTCGTACTGCTCGTCGGTCTCGGCGGCGGCGTCGACCACCCGGGGGTTGAGCAGCACGACCGGCTCGGCCGTCCGGTCGGCGGGGCGGACCAGCGCGGCGGCCCAGCCGAGGCCGAGCTGCGGCGCGGCGAGGCCGACGCCCTTGCTGAACGGATGCAGCTCGTCGAGGCGGGTCAGCATCCCGGCGAGCCGGTCCACCACCTGCCGGGCGTGCGCCTCCTCGGTGGGCAGGTCGAACTGGCGGGCGGGCTGGCGGAGCACGTCGTCGCCGCGCTGCACGACGCCCACCGCGCGCATCCGGTCGCTGGCGCGGATCCGGCTGTCGCCGGTGGGCGGTGTGTCGGGTTCGGCGTCGGCGGCCTGGCTGCGGAACCGCCACTGCATCCGGTAGCGGGCGTTCAGCGGCGGGTCGTCGGTCCCCCAGTCGTAGATCACCCGGTCGCCCGCCTCGGCGCGCTGGATCGGGGTCCGCAGCGGGCCCTCCTCCGCCGACAGCGAGGTCTCCGCGCCCCACACCTTCGGGTCGAGGTCCGCGGGGAGGTCGAGCCGCACCGCCAGGTGCCGGGTGGGCAGGCGTACGGCACGCTGGAACCAGGGGCCCCACTTGTCCCGCCCGACGCGGTAGGCGTACTCGATGGTGACCCGGTCGCCCGGGTAGAGCGGGAAGCGGCCCTCGTCGTTCTCGAAGAGCAGCCAGATCTCCTTGAACGCGTCCCGGTCGTGCTTGGCCCGCCAGTGCATCGGCTCGCGCCCGCCGGCGTCGTCCCGGACGGCGGTGAGTTGCAGCTCGGCGAAGGTGAGCGGGTGCTCCCGGTGGTGCCGGTTGGAGCGGCCCGGGTCGTTGGGGTAGCGGTCGACGGCGACCCGGACGAGATAGCGGGTGACCGGCTCGGTGCCGGCGTTGTAGAGCTCCCGCCGGATCGCGCAGTGGTAGCCGTCGCCGGTGTGGGTGAGCGTGGCGACCTCGCGTTCGACCACCAGGCCGGTGCCGGGGGGCAGCCACTGGCCGGGGACGGGTGGCTCCCGGTGCGCTCCGGTGCCCCGGCTGTGCCGCAGCTCGTCGTACTCCCGGAAGCGCTGCCAGATCGCGCCGCCGGCCTCCAGCACGGCCTCGGCCCGGCGGGCGAAGTCCTCGGTGGGCCGGTGCCGGCGCCCTTCGACGTGGCTGACGTAGGACGGGTCGAAGCCCATCAGCGTCGCCAACTGCTTCTTGGACAACCCTCGGCCGGTCCGGTGCCGGGCGAGTTCGGCCGCGAACGAGTCGGCGGCACGCTCGATCGGTGAGGTCATCAGCATCCTCGTACGCGGGAAGACCATCTTCACGTTTCGTGTCCGACCGTGTACGGAAACTGCCTCGTATTCGACACTCACCTTGACAATTCAGCGGCACACGTCGATGCTTGCGCCGTCCGTCGGCGTCCCCGGCGGCGTTTTCCGCCCACCCCGCCGGGTAGTACGCGACGGCGACGGAGTGACCGGGACCTCCCCCTGAAGCCCGTGGCACCACTTCCCCTCCCCCGGGGAGCGTGGTTAGGCTAGCCTTAGCTTCGGTCGACGGCACGCGCCGGCCGACGGGCGACCAGACAGGGGACGGCCAGGTGACTGCGGTGATGCCGGGGCGCGACGTCGCCACCCCGTTCGCCCCGGTCACCGCGACCCTGCGCGCCATGTTCGGCACCGACGACCTGCCCGGGCTCGCGCCCGGCCTGCTGGTCCCCGACGAGCTGGACCGCTGGGCCCCGGCCGCCCGCCTGATCGACGGCACGCTGCTGCCCGAGTTCCTGACCGCCGCCGGGCGACGCTGGGGCGGCACCCCACACGCCTGCGCCGCGCTCGCCTGGAAGTCCTACAGCTACTGGACGGCGCTGCCGGCCGTGCTCGGCTGGGCCTCGGCCCGACGGGTGCCGCTGCTCGACCCGGCGAACGTGCTGGTGCACTTCGAGGACCACCACCAACTGCTCACCCTGGGCCTGCGCGCGTCCACCCCGGTGGCCGTGCTGCCCGGCGACCCGCTGGCGCTGGCCGGCGCGCCCGGCGTGCGGGTGGTCGCCGACGAGGCCGCGCTGCTCGGCGCGCTGCGCGCGACGTTGCTGGACGCCCACTTCGCCCCGCTGATCGCCGCCATCCAGGGTGAGGTGCGGATCGGCACCCGTACCCTGCTCGGCTCGGTGGCCTCCGGCATCGCGCACGGCATCCTGCGCGCGGCGGACGCGCTGCCCGGCCCGACCACCGCGACCGTCGGCACGCTGCTCCAGGCGCTCGACCTCGCCGACCTGGTGGAGCTGGTGCCCGGTCCGACCGGCGAGCCGACCGTGCAGCGGCGCACCTGCTGCCTCGCCTTCACGCTGCCCCGGCCGAAGGTCTGCCAGGGCTGCTGCGTCCGCCAGGCCTGACCGGCGCTCAGCCGACCAGCGGACGGACGTCCCAGACCCAGAGCCCGCCCACCCGGGTCGGCGTGATCCCGGTCAGCTCGGTCATCGCCCGGCGCAGCGACTCGGCAGTACGCAGCCGGGGGTCGAGGACCACCGCCCCGGCCCGCCAGTGACGCAGGTCGTCGACGGCGGCCACCCGGTCCTGCGGGGTGATCGGCGGCACCGCGTCGGTTCGCCGCACCGTCTCGAAGAAACTGCTCGTGGGACGCGGTGGCGCGGTGAAGAGCGCGACCCGGCCGGCGCCCGGCCGGGTGTCCGGATAGAGAAAGTAGCCCCGCGCCAGCGGCATCTCCAGCCGGGTCTCGGCGGACCAGCGCAGCGGGACCGCGTACGTGGTGTCGGGCAGCGGGAGCGTGACGATGCTCCGCCCACCCGCCACGTAGGGCCGCCACGCCCCGGAGGTGACGAACGCCGGGGTCGGGTCCAGGCGCGTCGCGGGCAGCGGGGTGGGCAGGATCGGCAGCAGCGCCATGGCCAGCACGGTGCCGGTGGCGAACCGGATCTGCCCCCGGGCCGCCGGATACCGGTGCGCCAGCCGTCGCGCCCGGTCGGCGCCGAGTGCCAGCAGCACGCCGATGATCGGGGTGAGCGCGAGCGACCAGCGGGTCGGCACCACCGAGTGCAGGACCGGCAGGTTCTCCAGCGCCGCCCAGGGCCCGGGCACGCCGGTCCCGCGCCCGTCGAAGCGGATCTCCCGGCCGAGCGAGAAGAGGCCGAACACCACAGCGACCGCGGCCAGCCCGAGCACCACCGCGTTCCGGCGCAGCCACCAGACCAGCGCGACCACCAGCACCACCAGCGGCCAGCCGAAGAACGCGTTCTCCTCGGTGGCGTTCTTCACCAGCGGCGCGCTCCCCCGGGCGTCGCCGGCCACCGACTCCCGGGACCACGCGAGGTAGGCGGCGAGGTCGGTGGAGTAGCCCCGGATCAGCGTGGAGAGCCCGGAGTACGCGCCGGGACCGGCGAACTGCACGTACAGCGGGTAGGCCAGCAGCGCCCCGGCCACCACGGCGGCCACCGCGAGCCCGGCCGCGAAGGGGCGGGCCGCCGACCGCAGCGCGGGCCGGCCGAGTGCGAGGGCCAGCACCACCACGCCCAGGCCGATGGCGGTCATCAGCAGGATCTCCAGGTTGAGGAACGCCTGCCAGACGATCACCAGGCCGAGCAGCACTCCGTTGCGCAGCCAGCGGCCGGGCCGCGCCAGCCGCAGCGTCCGCCAGACGATCAGCGGCACCACGAACTGGCTGACGATGTTGGGGTGGGCGTTGGCGTGGGACACCATGGCCGGCGCGAACGCGCAGAAGCCGGCGCCCAGCCAGGCCGGCCCACGGGCGCCCACCACCACCCGGCAGAGCAGGAAGTACCAGGCGGCTCCGGTGGCGGCGAGTCCCAGGGTGAGGAAAATGAGAAACGACCAGCGCGGCCCGAACCACACCGTCACCGGTGACAGGGGCAGCGACATGGATAACACGGAGGTGTTCGCCATCAAATTGACGACGTCGGGCACATTCATGCGATCCGAGGTGAACGGATAGGCGAAATCAGTGACGACTCGCGCACCGTGCGCCATCATCCATTCGAATTGCGCCTGATCGGTGCGATTGTCCCGTACGCCGTTCGCCGGGTTCACCCACAGCCGGGCGGTCACCCAGAACGCCAGCAGCACGAAGCTGAGCACGGTGAGGGCGTCGATCCGCCGTCCCCGGCGCGGTTCCGCGTCCGATTGCGGAGTAGTCATAACATTTCAGAGCGTAGTCATCGCATGACGGCCAGGTGACATATTTCGGGGACTCGCGTACTATGTGCCGAGTTCGCCGACCGCCGATCACGTGCCCCACCCGACCGCAATTCGGCCCCTCCGGTGCCCCCGATTTTCCCGCCAGCCATCCAGATGGTTGACTCTGACGGTCCAGGCGCGGGTCAGTAATCTCGTGAGGAATCGACGCATGGCAGAAATCACTGGGGATCAGCGCGTCCAGGCGGAGGTGCTCGAAGGCCTGGCCACGGCGGTCAACCACCGGCGGTGGTTCGTCGAACTGGCCGTGCCCTACCTCGGTGACAACCCCATCGAGATCGGCAGCGGGCTGGGCGACTACGCCCTCGCCTGGTCCGAGCACATCCCGCGGATCACCGCCACCGAGGCCGACCCGGACCGGCTGGTCAAGCTCAAGGAACGGCTCGCCCCGTACCCCGGGGTCGAGGTCCGGCAGATGCTGCTGCCGCACACCGAGCGCGGCGACTACAGCGCCGCCGTGTCGTACAACGTGCTGGAGCACATCGACGACCACGTGGGCGCGCTGCGCAGCATGCGCGACCTGGTCCGGCCCGGCGGCGCGGTGATCATCATCGTGCCGGCGTTCCAGTTCGCCATGGGCCCGGCCGACATCGCGACCGGCCACGTGCGGCGCTACACCAAGAAGACGCTTGCCACGGCGATGACCGAGGCCGGGCTCACGGTCGAGAAGATCCACTACGCGAACGCGCTCGGCCTGATCGGCTACTTCATGGCCACCAAGGTCTTCCGGCTGATGCCGAAGGAGGGCCCGATGGTGAAGGTCTACGACACCCTGGTGCTGCCCGCCACCAAGGCCGCCGAGCAGCGCATCCGCCCCCCGTTCGGGCAGTCCGTCTTCGCCGTGGCCCGGGTGTAAGGAAGGGCCCCCTGTTAACGCCTCCGGTATAGAGGGGGCCCCTTCTCACACCGAGGTGTTAAGAAGGGGCCCCTCCTTACTTCACTCCTTGACCTGGTAGGTGGGGCGGATCACCGCCCGGGCGACGGTGTGGAACGCGAGGTTGAAGCCGACGAAGGCCGGGCTGGCCTCCTTGCCCACGTCCAGGCGCTCCACGTCGACCGCGTGCACCGCGAAGACGTACCGGTGCGGGCGGTCCCCCGGCGGCGGCGCGGCGCCGCCGTAGCCGGTGTCGCCGTAGTCGTTGCGGATGCTGAACGCGCCGCCGAGGTCGGCCTCCCGCGCCCCGGTCGGCAGCTCGGTGACCGAGGCGGGCACGTCCACCAGCACCCAGTGCCAGAACCCGCTGCCGGTCGGGGCGTCCGGGTCGAAGCAGGTGACCACGAAGCTCTTCGTCTCCGCCGGGAAACCCGACCAGGACAGGTGCGGCGACACGTTCTCGCCACCGGTGCTGCCGTGCGCGTACCGCGCGTCCATCGGCTCGCCGTTGTGCACGTCGTCGCTGGTCAGGTCGAACGACGGCACGGTCGGCAGCAGCTCGTACGGGTCCGGGGCGATCGGTCGTTCCAGGGTCATCGAAACGGGTCCTTCCGGGTGCGCGAAATGTTCTGCGCCCCTTCATACCCCGCTGTCGTGCTGCCGGCGCACCATCTCGGCGATCCACATCGGCGCGTACGGTGACGTGCAGCCCGGCGGCGTCGGATAGTCCTTCAGCACCGCCAGGCGCTCACCGATCGCGATCGCCCGGTCACGGAACTCGGCGTGCTCGATCCCGATCTGGGCCAGACAGTGGTTCATCGCCCACTGCAGGCGGTCCGGGGCGTCGCGCATCTCCGCCTCGACCACGTCGAGCAGGCCGGCCAGGTCCAGTCCGTCCGGCTGCCGGGCCACCCGGTCCGTGGTCAGCGCCCAGCCGGCGCTCGCCACCACCGGGTCCGGGTCGGCGAGCCAGGCCACCCGTAGCGCCTCGGCGTGCGGGCTCTTCCTTACCACGTAGGTGACCAGCCAGTCGTGCACCTTGGGGGTGCGTGCCTCGCGCAGCATGGCGTCCAGCTCGTCCGCCCCGAACGCTCTCGGGCGGCAGATCAGCACCGCCAGCAGCCGCGCCGCGCTGTCCCCGGTCGTCCACAGCTCGCGGGCCAGCTCCGGACGGGTCTTCAGCCGCTTCGCGACCGCGCGCAGCTTGCCCAGGTTGACCCCGTGGTCGTCGCCGTGCCGCTCGTTGACCGCGCGGGCCTTCGGGTCCTCCAGCGCGGCCAGCTCGGCCGTCACCTCGGCCAGCGCCGCGTCCGTCACCTCGGCCTCCTCGGCGTTACAGGCGGAGGGTGTGGGATTCGAACCCACGAAGACATCGCTGCCTTACCGGTTTTCAAGACCAGCGCCATCGGCCACTAGGCGAACCCTCCCGACGCGCTCCCCGACGGGGAACCCGACCGCGCATAGTCTGCCACGAACGCGCGATCGGGTAAGACTGAGCCATGCGCGCGATCACGATCACGGAACCCGGCGGACCCGAGGCACTCGTCTGGGCGGAGGTGCCCGACCCCGAGCCCGGCCCCGGCGAGGTGGTCGTCGAGGTGGCCGCCAGCGCGGTCAACCGCGCCGACCTGCTGCAACGGCAGGGCCACTACCCGCCGCCGCCGGGCGCGCCCGCGTACCCCGGGTTGGAGTGCTCGGGGACGGTCCGCGCGCTCGGCGCGGAGGTGGCCGGCTGGTCGGTGGGCCAGGAGGTCTGCGCGCTGCTGGCCGGCGGCGGCTACGCCGAGCAGGTCGCGGTGCCGGCCGGGCAGTTGCTGCCGGTGCCGGCCGGGGTGGACCTGGTCGACGCCGCCGCGTTGCCGGAGGTGGCCTGCACGGTCTGGTCGAACGTGGTGGACCTGGCCGGGCTCACCGAGGGGGACACGCTGCTGGTGCACGGCGGCGGCAGCGGCATCGGCACGTTCGCGATCCAGCTCGGGGTGGCGCTCGGCGCGACGGTGGTGGTCACCGCGCGGGCGGCCAAGCACGACCGGCTGCGCGAGCTGGGCGCCGCGCACACCGTCGACTACCGGGAGCAGGACTTCGTCGAGGAGGTACGCCGGGTGACCGACGGGCGTGGCGCGGACGTGATCCTCGACATCATGGGCGCGTCCTACCTGCCCCGGAACGTGGCGGCGCTGGCGACCGGCGGGCGGCTCGTGGTGATCGGCATGCAGGGCGGGCGCAAGGGCGAACTCGACCTGGGGATGCTGCTGGCCAAGCGCGCCTCGGTGCACGCCACCGCGCTGCGGTCCCGTCCGGTCGACGAGAAGGCGGCGATCACCCGGGGCGTCCGCGAGCAGGTGTGGCCGCTGGTGGAGGCCGGAAAAATCCGGCCGGTGGTGCACGCGCGGGTCGACATGGCGGACGCCGCCGACGCGCACCGGCTGGTGGAGACGAACGACCACCTGGGCAAGGTGCTGCTGGTGCGGTGACGCCTCAGTCCCGGGGGAGCACCAGGCGCGCGCCGGGGCCCTCGGCGGCCAGCGAGTCGCCGGGGTTGTAGAGCGTGCAGCGCTGCAACGACAGGCAGCCGCAGCCGATGCAGCCGTCCAGGTCGTCGCGGAGCTTGCCGAGCAGGCGGATGCGCTCGTCCAGCCGGTCCCGCCAGGCCCGGGAGAGCGCCGCCCAGTCCTCCGGGGTCGGCGTCCGCCCGGACGGCAGCGAGTCCAGCGCCTCCCGGATCTCGTCGAGCGACACGCCGACCTGCTGGGAGATCCGGACGAAGGCGACCCGGCGCAGCTCGGTGCGGGCGTAGCGGCGCTGGTTGCCGCCGGTGCGGGCGGCGTGGATCAGGCCGAGCCGCTCGTAGTAGCGCAGCGCGGAGGGCGCCACGCCGCTGCGTTCGGCGAGCTGGCCGATGGTGAGGGTTGCCTCGTGCATCACAGGACCTTGAGGTGAAGTTCGGTTGAGGTTCGAGGCTATCGGCATGACGACGACCACCGCCACCGAGCTGGCCGCGCTGCTGGACCGGGTACGCGCCGGCCGCGACTTCGGCGCGAACGTGTACTCGACGCTCGACGTGCTCCAGGTCCTCTACGACCGGGTGCTGCGCGTCACCCCGGCGACCGTGGACGACCCGGACCGGGACCGGTTCCTGCTCTCCAAGGGGCACGCGGTCGCCGGCTACTACGCGGTGCTCGCCGCCCGGGGCTTCGTCCCGGTCGACTGGCTGGACGACCAGGGCGGCCCGGCGAGCCGGCTGGGCGACCACCCGGACCGGCTGCTGGTGCCGGGCGTCGAGATCGGTTCCGGGTCGCTCGGCCACGGGCTCGGCCTGGGCGTGGGCATCGCGCTCGGCCTGCGGGCCCAGGGCCGCCCCGCCCCCCGGGTGTACGTGCTGCTGGGCGATGCCGAGTTGGACGAGGGCGCCAACCACGAGGCGATCGCGTACGCCGGCGCGACCGGGCTCGGCAACCTGACCGCGATCGTGGTGGACAACCGCTCCGCCACGTACGGCTGGCCGGGCGGCGCGGCGAGCCGGTTCACCGTCAACGGGTGGACCGCCGCCACCGTGGACGGCCACGACCACGACGCCCTGCACACCGCCCTCACCGGGCACGACCACCACCGGCCGCACGTCGTCGTCGCGGCCGTCGCCGACGGGGAGTGACGCCATGACCATGCGGGACGCGTTCGTGACCAGCGCCGGTGAGGTGCTGGCGGATCCCCGGAGCACGATCGTGCTGGCGGACATCTCCGCCGCCGCGTTCGCGCCGGCCGCCGCCCGGCACCCGGATCGGGTGATCAACGTCGGCATCCGGGAACAGCTCATGATCGGTGTGGCCGGCGGGCTCGCGTTGACCGGGCAGCGGCCGATCGTGCACAGCTACGCCCCGTTCCTGATCGAGCGGGCGTACGAGCAGATCAAGCTGGATCTCGACCACCAGGGGGTGGGCGCGGTGCTGGTCGGCATCGGCGCCTCGTACGACCGGGCGGCGGCCGGGCGCACCCACGTGGCGCCGGCCGACGTGGCGCTGCTCGACACGCTCGACGGGTGGACCGTGCACGTGCCGGGCCACCCCGACGAGGTACGCCCACTGCTGCGCACCGCCGTGTGCGGGACCGGCTCGGCCTACCTGCGGCTGTCCACGCGGGTGAACGCGGTCGCGTACCCGGAGGCGGGTGACCTGCGGGTGGTCCGGGACGCCGGGCCGGGCGCGCCGCTGCTGGTGGCGGTCGGGCCGGTGCTGGACGCGGCGCTGGACGCGGTGGCCGACCGGCCGGTGACGGTGGCCTTCACCCACCGGCCGCGGCCGTTCGACACCGCCGGGTTGCGGGCGCTGGCCGGCGGCGAGGTGATCCTGGTCGAGCCCTACCTGGCCGGCACGTCGACCCGGGTGGTGGCCGCCGCGCTCGCCGACCGGCCGCACCGGCTGCTCGCGCTCGGCGTGGGCCGGGCCGAGCTGCGTCGCTACGGCACCCCCGAGGACCACGACCGCTGGCACGGGCTGGACGCGGCCGGGCTGCGCCGCTCGGTCGACGCGTTCCTCGACCCGGCCTGACCCGGGGACGCCGGACCGGTCCGACCCAGGGCCGCACACGACGGGACCCCGCGACCCGGCGGCTGCCGGTGCGCGGGGTCCTCGGGTCGGGCGGGTCAGCGCGAGGTGGCGCCGACCGGGCGGCGACGGGCGCGCTCGCGGGCGAGGATCCAGATCGCCTCGACGCCGTCCTTCCAGGTGATCTTCTTGCCCTCCTCGCGGCCCCGCGCGCGGTAGCTGATCGGCACCTCGTAGGGGCGGATGCGCTGGCGCAGCAGCTTGCCGGTGACCTCGGCCTCCATGCCGAAGCCGCGCGAGCGCACCTGGAGCGAGCGGTACAGCTCCAACGGCATCAGCTTGAAGCAGGTCTCCAGGTCGCCGATGTAGGAGTTGTAGAGCACGTTGGCGGCAAGCGTGACGCCCTTGTTGCCCACCACGTACCAGAAGCTGTAGGAACTGTGGCTGCCGAACGTGCGGTTGCCGTAGACCACTGTCGCCCGACCGTCGAGCACCGGCTCCAGCAGGCGCGGGATGTCCTGCGGGTCGTATTCGAGGTCGGCGTCGAGGATGACCATGTACTCACCCTCGGCGTTGTCGACGGCGGTCTTGATGGCCGCGCCCTTGCCGGCGTTGCGCTGGTGGGTGATCACCCGCAGGCGGGTGTCGTCCACCCGGCCGAGCACCTCGCCGGTGCCGTCCCGGCTGCCGTCGTCCACGACGACCAGCTCGATCTCGCACGGGTAGTCGACCGCCAGCGCCTGCTTGAGCGCATCCGCGACACGTTCTTCCTCGTTGTAGACCGGCATGAGGATCGAGAGCTTCACGGGTTCTCCACGGGCGCGATGGCAAGTCGGGGCATAGCGTAGCCTGGCGGATCCCTCAGGTCACGACAGCCTGCCCACTCTACTGCTGCCTGAGCGGCACCACGATGAGCCGGGCGACCCCCCGGTCCCCGTCCTTCGTACCGGCCACCCCGACCGTGGTGCCGACCTTCACGTCGCTCGGCTGGATCGTGGCGCGGCGCTCGACCACCTTCAGCTTCTCGTCGAACGTCCAGGTCATGGTGAACCCGTCGGTGGACTTGACGGTCATCGACCTGTCGTCGATCGCGGTGACCTGGCCGCGCTGGACCGTGACGGTCTTCGTCCCGTCCTCCTTGGTCTGCACCACGACCTCGCCGTGCAGCGTGTTCTTGCGCAGCAGCACCCGGGCGCGGTGCCGTTTGCGCCACTCCTGGGCCCGCTCGCCCTTGCGCTCGCCGGCTTGCTGGCCCGGCGTGCCGGAGGCGGACGGGGCGGGCGCGGCGACCGGGTCGACGTCCAGGTCACCGGCGTCCACGCCGAGCGCGGCGAGGGCCTGCCCGTCCACGCCCATGGCGGCGGCGACCTCGACCGCGCCGTCCCGGGCCGAGTCGGCGCCGACCTGGGCCGCCCCGCACCCGGCGAGGCCGAGGGTGGCGGCCGCGAGCAGTGCGGTGGCGCCGGTGACGATTCGCTGACGTGTCACGGAGGTTCCTCTCGTCCGGTGGTGACGTCAGCGTCCCCCGGACACGCGAGCGGACCGTCAGGCCGATGTTCGAGCCAGGTAAGGGTCTCCGGGGAGCCGGACCGCGAACGCCGCGCCCCCCTCCGGGGCGTGCCCGGCGGCGATGTCCCCACCCAGCCGACGGACCAGGCCGGCGGCGAGCGCCAGCCCCAGCCCGCTGCCCACCTTGCGCACCCCCCGGTACCGCTGGTGCAGCGCGCCCCGCTCGAACGCCACCGCCAGGTCGTCGTCGGTGAAGCCGGGTCCGCCGTCGCGGACCTCCACCACGCCGCCGCTCGCCGGGTCCGCGCCGGCCGGCCGGACCGCGAGCACCACCGGCGCCCCCGGGGGTACGACCCGCAGCGCGTTCTCCAGCAGCCCGTCCACCACCTGCCGGATCCGCCCCGGATCGGTGTACGCCGGCACCGGCACGCCCGGCGTCTCCACCCGGAACGGGACCCCGACCGCCGCGCACCGGTCCGACCAGGTGCGCTCCGCGTCGGCGGCGAGCCGGGTCAGGTCCACCGGCCCGGGTTCCAGCGGGAAGTCGGCGGCCTCCAGGCGGGCCAGCGCCAGCAGGTCGCTGACCAGCCGGTCCAGGTGTTCGGCCTCGGCGAGCACGGTCCGGCCGGTCGCCGGGACCGCGTCCGCGTCGAGCACGCCGTCGGCAAGCGCCTCGGCGTAGCCGCGGATCGCGGTCAGCGGGGTGCGCAGCTCGTGCGAGACGGAGAGCAGGAACTCGCGCTGCCGGCCCTCGCTGGTGGCCAGCGCGGCGGCCAGCCCGTTCAGCGCGTGCGCCAGGTCGGCCACCTCGTCGGGCGGCTCGACAGGCACCCGGACCGCCCGGTCCCCGGCGCGCAGCCGGGCGGCGGCGGCAGCCGCGGTGCGGATCGGGCGGGCCAGCCGGCGGGCCAGCAGCAGCCCGGCGGCCGCCCCGGCGGCGAGGCCGGCGAGCAGCGGCAGCCACAGCCCGCGCAGCACCTGCCGCCACGGGCCGGTGGTCACCGCCCGGGTCAGCACCACCCCGTCGCCGCCGGGCAGCGACCGCGCCTCGACCAGCCGGCGTTCCCCGTCGACCAGCCGCCGGCCGGAGACGTTCCCACCGGCGGCCACCCGGGCGACGAGCGGCGCGGGCAGCCCGGCCCGGTCGACCCGACCGCCCCGGATCACGTACACCGTGACCTGCTGCTGGCCGAGCTGCCGGATGAGCCGGTCACCGGCGTTGTCGCGCTGGCGTACCGGCCGGACCCGCAGCACGTCGGCCGCGAGGCGGGCCTGGGCGGCCAGCGCGTCCTGGTCCCGCCGCTCCGCGCCGCGTACCGCGAGCGGCACCGCGACCAGCGCGGTGACCAGCACCGACACCAACGCCACCGCGCAGGTGACGAGCACCGCACGGACGGTCAACGTCAGGCCGGGGCGGCGGCGGACGGGCGGGGGGCCGGGCCGGATCACCGGCAGCGTCATGGTGGGCTGCTCAGGCATCGGCCGCGTACCCGACGCCACGGTGGGTGCGGATCACGCCGGCCGGGCCGAGCTTGGCCCGGACCTGCGCCACGTGCACGTCCACGGTCCGGGTGCCGCCGTGCGCCGCGTACCCCCAGACGGCGGCCAGCAGCTCCTCCCGGGTGAACACCCGGCCGGGGCGGGACATCAGATGGGCGAGCAGGTCGAACTCGGTGGAGGTGAGCTGCACCGGAACCCCGCCGGCGGTCACCGCCCGCCGGACCGGGTCGAGGGTGACCGCGCCCAGCACCCGGGGCTGCTCGACGGGCGTGCCGGCGCTGCGGCGCAGCACCGCGCGCACCCGGGCGACCAGCTCACGCGGGCTGAACGGCTTGGTGACGTAGTCGTCCGCGCCCAACTCCAGGCCGACCACGCGGTCCACCTCGTCGTCGCGCGCGGTGAGGAAGATGACGGGCGTCCAGTCGTCCGCCGCGCGCAGCCGCCGGCAGATCTCGGTGCCGGCGAGGCCGGGCAGCGCGATGTCGAGCACGCAGGCCACCGGGCGCAGCCGCCGCGCGGCGGCCAGCCCCGCCGTGCCGTCCCGTTCCAGGTGTACGCCGAAGCCGTCCCGGGTCAGGTAGAGCCGGACCAGGTCGGCGATGGCCGGTTCGTCCTCCACCACGAGGACGAGCCCGCGCTGCGCGGCGTCGGCGGTCACCGGCCCATGATGACCGACGACCGGCGGCGGGGACGGTCCGGGCGATGTTCGGGTTCGGTAAGGAGAACGTCAGTGCGCGGTCGCCGGGCGGAACACGGCGGGCCGGGCGGCGGCCGGTGGGTCGCCGATGGTGGCGACCAGCCGTTCCGCGGGCGTCCGCAGCCGGGTCCGGAAGGCGTGGTTGAGCAACGCGTCGAGCTGCCACACCTGCTTCGGGTGGTGGGTGCGGATGAGGAACCGCTCCCGGATGCCGTCGATGGCGGTGGCCGCCAACTCCACGCTGTGCGTACGCGGGTCCGGGCTCCAGGTGACGTTGCTCAGCTCGCGCAGCTCGGTGTTGAGGTGCAGGCGCAGCCGGTGCAGCACCCGGGTCTGTCGGGTCACCACCAGCCGGCGGTGGGTGAGGAGCATCAGGTACTCGCCGCCGACCGGGTGGTCCGGTCGGCTGCACCGGGTGACCAGGATGGTGGCGTCACCGGAGCCGACGCACCTGCGGAACACCGGCATGTGGCGGGTGGCGGTCTGGGTCGCCAGGCCGGTGTCGGCGGCGGCCGGAAGGAACGTTCGCGAGAACACGTCCATGCCCGGTGCAACGAGCATGTGACCTGGGGTGATATGGGTCACGCCCGATTTCTGGAACTTCCATCCGTGCAAATCGCACCCGCGGTGCGACGTCCGGCTCCGCTCAGAGCAGCTCGACGATCGTGGCGTTGGCCATGCCGCCGCCCTCGCACATGGTCTGCAGTCCGTAGCGGATGCCGTTGTCCCGCATGTGCTGGAGCATCGTCGTCATGATCCGCGCGCCGGAGCCGCCGAGCGGGTGGCCGAGCGCGATCGCCCCGCCCCTCGGGTTGAGCCGCTCCGGGTCCGCCTCGGTCTCGGCCAGCCAGGCCAGCGGCACCGGGGCGAACGCCTCGTTCACCTCGTACACCCCGATCTCCTCGATGCCCAGCCCCGCGCGGCGCAGCGCCTTCGCGGTGGCCGGGATGGGCGCGGTGAGCATGGTGACCGGGTCGTCGGCGGCGACCACCGCGGTGTGCACCCGTGCCAGCGGACGCAGCCCGTGCCGGCTGGCCCACTCGGCGGTGGTCACCGCGAGCGCGGCGGCGCCGTCGGAGATCTGCGACGCGGACCCGGCGGTGACCACGCCGTCGACGCGGAACGGGGTGGCCAGCTCGCCCAGCTTGGCCAGCGACGTGTCCCGGCGGATGCCCTCGTCGGCGGCGAACTTGCCACCGTCGGCGAGCGCCACCGGGGCCAGCTCCGCCTCGAACGCCCCGGCGTCCTGCGCGGCGGCCGCCTTCTCGTGGCTGGCCAGCGCGAACTCGTCGAGCTGGGTCCGCGAGAAGCGCCACCGCTCGGCGATCAGCTCCGCCCCGACACCCTGGTTGAACGGCAACGGAGAATCCTCGGCGACGCCCTCGACCCCGCGGTAGCGCTCCAGGATCGCCGCGCTGAACGGCATCCCGCCGGCCACGCTGGAGCCCATCGGCACCCGGGTCATCGACTCGACGCCGCCGGCGACGACCAGGTCGGCCTGCCCGGAGAGGACGGTGGCGGCGGCGAAGTGCAGCGCCTGCTGGCTCGACCCGCACTGCCTGTCGATCGTGGTGCCGGGGACCGACTCGGGCCAGCCGGCGGCCAGCACGGCGTTGCGGGCCACGTTCCAGGACTGCTCGCCGACCTGCGACACGCAACCCCAGACCACGTCGTCGACCTGGCCCGGGTCGATGCCGGTGCGCTCGGCCAGGGCACGCAGCACGTGCGCCGAGAGATCGACCGGGTGCACGCCGGCGAGGCTGCCCTTGCGCCGCCCGACCGGGGTCCGTACCGCACCGACGATGACCGCGTCACTCATGTCTACTCCCCGGTAACCTCGCTTCCCCCGATCCTACGTGCTGACCCGACCGGTCGCCCTCCCCCGCCGTCCGGGTGCCCCGGCTGGCATGCTTGGCGCATGGATCCACAGCCGTCACCGGCCGCGCAGTGGCGGGTGCCGCGAGCGCTGCCGCTGGTCAAGGCGCTCGGCGCGCTCGCCCTGGGCGCGCTGGGCCTGCTCCTCGCCGCCGGCGACCCGGTCCGTCCGGCGCTCGCCGGGCTGGCCGCCGTCGCGCTGCTCACCTGGGCGCTGCGCGACCTCGTCGCACCGGTCCGGCTCGCCGTCGACCCGGAGGGCCTCACCGTCATCCGGGGCTACGCCGGCCGGCGCCGGCTGCCGTGGGCCACGGTGGAGGCGATCCGGCTGGACCGGCGCAGCCGTCGCGGGGTGACCGCCGAGACGCTGGAGATCGACGCGGGCGAGTCGCTGCACCTGTTCGGCCGCCGCGACCTGGACGCGCCGCTGGACGAGGTGGCGGCCACGCTCACCGCCGCCCGGGCCGCCGATTCCCGTCCCTGACGCCGAGGCCCTCCGCGCCACGACGCGCGCCCCACGTCATGGCGCCTGCCTCCAGACCAACCTCGCGGCGCGGTGTCCACCCCGCCTCGCTGCGCGTGCGTCGCGGCGGCCTTGCGTCGCGGTCGTCGCCCGGCGCCACGGCGACCCGTCACCCGGCACTGTGACTGGCCGGGCGTGTCGCGGTTGAGGAACGCACTGCCACTAAGCGATATACCTAGGAGTCATAATTATGCCCCTGAGGTATATCGCCTCGAGGCCATCACTTCCTGTGGCCGGTAACGGCCATGCGCCGGCCGCCGGTCAGGAACGGCCCTCAACCAACCACCGGCCAGGAACGGCCACCCACCGACCGCCGACCCGGTAACGGCCACGCCACGAGGCGACCGGTCAGCCGGTCAGGGCTGCGGTGCGGACCAGCGTCATGCCGATCAGGGCGACCAGCACGAGCGCGCCGCCGGCCACCTGGAACGCGGTCCGCCGCGACCGTGGCGCGTACGCCAGGACCAGCGCCGTCACGGCGCCGACCACCAGCCCGCCGAGGTGCCCGGCCACCGAGATGCTCGGCACGGTGAACGTGAAGATCAGGTTGATCACCAGGATCGGCACGATGGCCGAGGTGTCCCGGCCCATCCGGCGCATGATCACGAAGATCGCGGCGAACAGGCCGAAGATGGCTGTCGACGCGCCGGCGGTGGACCGGTTCGGCGCGGTGAAGACGTAGGCCGCGACGTTGCCGCCGAGCCCGGCGAGCAGATAGAGCGCGAGGAACCGCAGCGGCCCGAGCACCGCCTCCAGCGTCCGGCCGAGCACCCACAGGGCCCACATGTTCAGCAGCAGGTGCAGCACGCCGAAGTGCAGGAACATCGCGGTGACCAACCGGTACCACTGGCCGTCGGCCACCCCGCCGAGGCTCCCGTCGGGCAGGATCGCCAGGCCGATCACGCCGCCCCAGTCGGTCAGCGGGGTCGAGCCGCCCATCAGGCCGCCGAGGCCGCCGCCGGCGAGGGCGTTCCCGCTCCGCGCCGAGATGACGGAGAACACCATCATCAGCACGTTCAGCCCGATCAGTGCCTTGGTCACATAGCCCTCGCGGCCGGCGGCACCGCCACCGAAGGCGGTGCGCGCCGGCCGCACGGTGCGGCGTCCCTCGGCGACGCACTCCGGGCACTGGTGGCCGACGGCGGCGTCGCGCATGCACTCCGGACAGATCGGCCGGTCACAGCGGGCGCACCGGAGCCAGGTCTCCCGATCGGGGTGCCGGTAGCAGACCGGAGTGGTCGGCACCGGCCCCTCGGTCGCGTCGCCTGCCTGCCCGGAGCGCTCAGTCATGCGAGCAAAGGTACCCGCGCGACGCTCAGGACTGCTGCCGCTCGATCTCGACCCGCTCGATCACCACGTCCTGCAGCGGCCGGTCGCTCGGCCCGGTGGGGGTGTTCGCGATCGAGTCGACCACCTTCGCCGACTGCTCGTCGGCCACCTGGCCGAAGATGGTGTGCCGGTTGTTCAGGTGTGGCGTCGGTCCCACCGTGATGAAGAACTGCGAGCCGTTCGTGCCCGGCCCGGCGTTCGCCATCGCCAGCAGGTACGGCCGGTCGAAGCGCAGCTCCGGGTGGAACTCGTCGGCGAACTTGTAGCCCGGGCCACCGCGACCGGTGCCGGTCGGGTCGCCCATCTGGACCATGAAACCGCTGATCACACGGTGCGAGATGGTGCCGTCGTAGTACGGCCCACTGCCCGGCTGGCCGGTGCGCGGGTCGGTGTACTCACGGGTGCCCTCCGCCAGCTCCACGAAGTTGCGGACGGTCTTCGGCGCGTGGTTCGGGAAGAGCTCCAGCCGGATCGGGCCGGCGTTGGTGTGCAAGGTGGCGTAGACAGCCTCGGCCACGGGTACTCCTCACTCGTTGGTCAGTTCCTTGCGGATCCTCCCATGTGCCCGATACGGCCATGCGGAGGCATCCGAAGGTGGAGGATGACGAAGGAACAACTCCCAGGAGGTGGGACCGTGTTTGGAATCGGGCGGCGAAAGACCCAGGGCCAGCTCGCGAAGGCCGAGCTGAACCAGGGCATCGGTCACCTGAGGCAGGCCGCCACGCACGCGGCGAAGGGTGCCGGCGCCACGGTCGGCCCGCGGGTCCAGGCAGCCCGGGTCGCGGTCGCACCCACCGCGGTCCTGGTCCGGGACCGGGCGTCCAGCGGCGTCGCGTCGAGCGCCGCGGCGCTCGCGCCGGTGCTCCTGGCCGTGCGCAACGCGCGGACCGAGGCCGCGGGCAAGGCGCTGACCGGCCGCAAGGCCGCGGCGGCGAAGAAGTCCGCGATCACGAAGAAGGCGAAGAACATGAAGACGGGGAAGAAGAAGCAGCGCAGGTCGCGCGGCCTGACCACGGGCCTGCTGGTCGCCGGCACGGTCGCCGGCCTGGCCGGGGCGATGGCCATGCGTCGCCGCCGCGAGCAGCAGGAGTGGGCCGAGTACGACCCGACCGGCGCGGTCGCCCCGACCGGTCGGGACAAGCTGGAGCCGATGCGGGAGGACGTGGACACGATCGTGGTCGAGACCCCCGACTCGACCGCGAAGGTGACCCAGGCCGGCCCGACCGGCGCCGGCAGCTCGCCCGTGGCCGGCGGCAGCAGCGCGTCCACCACGACGCCCGCCGCCGAGCCGGTGATCCACCCGAACAGCCAGGTCCCCTCGGTGGCCGAGGGCGCCCGGGACGTCTCCGGCCGTCCGGCCGACGACATCACCAAGGCCGCGCAGAACGGCCGCAACGCCGCCAGGGCCGGCGGTCGCCGCTGAGCCGGAACCGACAGTCGGAGCAGCGCCGGCACGTGGGCTCGTCCCGCGTGGCCGGCGCTTCCGCGTCCGGACCGGTCCGACTCCGGGCCGCGGCCGTCAGAGCCAGCCGTTGCGGCGGAACCAGCGGTAGAGGACGAACGACAGGGCCAGGTTGACGGCCCAGATGCCCGGATAGCCGTACGTCCACTTCAGCTCGGGCATGTTCTCGAAGTTCATGCCGTAGATGCCGGCGATCGCGGTCCACACCGCGCCGATCGCGGCCCAGGCGGCGATCTTGCGCATGTCGTTGTTCTGGTCGACTGTCACCTGGGCCAGCCGGGCCTGGAGGATCGAGTTGAGCAGGTCGTCGTAGGAGTTGACCTGCTCGACGGTGCGGCTGAGGTGGTCCTGCACGTCCCGGAAGTAGCGGCGTACCTCCTGCGGCACCGCGCGGTTGACCTGGGAGGTGAGGGTCATCAGCGGACGTTGCAGCGGCACCACCGCGCGCTTGAACTCGACCAGCTCCCGCTTCATCTGGTAGATCCGCTGGATCCGGCCGCTGCTCTGGCGGTCGAAGACGTCCGCCTCCAGCACGTCCAGGTCGTCCTCCAGCCGGTCGGCCACCTCCAGGTAGAGGTCCACCACCCGGTCGGTGATCGCGTACGCGACCGCCCACGGCCCCTGCCGCAGCAGGTCCCGCTTCGCCTCCAGGTCGGCCCGGACCGGCGACAGCCGGCAGGCGTCCCCGTGCCGGACGCTGATCACGAAGTTCGGCCCGATGAAGAGCATCACCTGGCCGGTCTCCACCACCTCGGAGTTCTCGGTCAGCTCGGTGTGCTCGCAGTAGCGGGCCGTCCGCAGCACCAGGAAGACGATCTCGCCGAAGTGCTCGAGCTTCGGCCGCTGCTCGGCCTTGACCGCGTCCTCCACGGCCAGTTCGTGCAGGCCGAACGTGGCGGCGATCTCGGTCATCTCGGTCAGGTCGGGCTCGTGCAGGCCGAGCCAGACGAAACCGTCGCGCTCCCGGCGGGCCGCGGCCAGGGCCTCGGCGTACTGCGGGCGGCCGGGCCGGCGCTCGCCGTCGACGTAGAGACCGCAGTCGACGATGCCGCTGCGACCGGGGCCGGCCGGCTGCGGCGTGCGCGGGGAGCCGTCGGCGTTGAGGATGCGGGACATGGCGCGCACCGGGGCCGCCCAGGCGCGTGGCCTGACCGTCCGGTCACCCTGCTGGCCGGTGGCTCGCTCGCGTGACACCCGGTCCGTCATCTCTCGCCCCCTCTCCACGAAGCTGCGGGTTGCAGGCTACGCCGCCGGGGAGCGGGAGTGCCGATCACGTGTGGCGCCGGGTGGGCCGGCCGCGTCAGGGTGGTGAGGGGCGACACGGCCCACCCGGCACCCCTTGGGGGCGGGGGTGATGCTGGGCGCGTCGCCGACCCGGTCGGGACCGCTCGCCGGACCGAAAGGTGAGCGACGCTCGCAGCATTGTGGGCCGGGGGCCGGTCCGGCGGGAGAGCCGGACCGGCCTGCAAGGGCTTTCTGTCGGAAACCCGACAGCAAATCAGCCGCGGACGGCCGCCATCGCCTCGGCGAGCCGCCGGACCCCCTCGTCGATCCGGTCCGCGGTCACCGCGGAGTACGCCAACCGCAGCGCGTGCCGACCGCCGTCGACCATGAAGTCGCTGCCCTTCACCACCGCGACGCCGCGCTCGGCCGCGGCCGGCGCCAGCCGGTCGACCTCCACGTCCTCCGGCAGCTCCACCCAGAGGAAGTAGCCGCCGTCCGGCTCCACGAACCGGGCCTCCGGGATGTGCCGGCGCAGCGACTCGGCCAGTGCACCGGCCCGCTCGCCCAGCGCGGTGCGGACCGTGTGGATCGACCTGTCGATCGCGCCCGAGACGCAGAAGTCGTGCACGATCGCCTGCGCCACCATGCCCGGCGAGATGTAGAGGTTGGTGGCCCGCTTGGCGATCGCCGCGATCAGCTCCGCCGGGCCCACCAGGTAACCGACCCGGACGCCCGGGCAGACCGTCTTGGTGAAGCTGGACGCGTGCACCACCACGCCCCGGCCGTCCATCGACAGCATCGACGGCAGCGGCTCGCCCCGGAACCGGATGTCCGCGTACGGGTCGTCCTCGAAGATCGTGAACTCGTACTCGGCGGCCAGGTCCAGCAGCTCACGACGCTTCTCCAGGGAGAGGGTCACGCCGGCCGGGTTCTGGTAGTTCGGGATCACGTGGGCCAGCCGCGGCCGGACCCCGGACTCCAGGAGCTTGCGCAGCTCGGCGGTGTCCAGACCGTCCGGCTGGATCGTCACGCCGTGCACCTCGCCGCCCATCTGCTGCAGGTTGAGCAGCGTGCGGTCGTACGTCGGGCGCTCGACGACCACCGCGTCGCCCCGGCGGACCAGGTGGTCGAAGAGGAACGCGTCGGCCTGCAGCGAACCGTTCGTGACCAGCACCTGGTCGGCCTCGACGCCGTGCTTCTCGGCGATCCACTTCCGCAGGGGCGGGTAGCCGACGGAGGTGCCGTACGCGGTGACCCCGGCGGGGTCGGCGTCGAAGGCGCGGACGGCGGCGGCCTTGAGCCCCTCGACATCGACGATGTCCAGCGAAGGAGCCCCACGGGCGAAGGAGATCAGCTGCTCGGCGGTCATGCGCAGAGCCTAGGGCCTGGCCCGGCGGGTCCGACCGGCATACACGCGAAGTTCAACATGCGGGCGGCCACCGGTGTCCACCAGGACGGACGGGAAGGCGAGACCCGCTCGCGGCTGTCTACGATCCGACCGGACGGTGGCGCCGACAGGGCCGACCGCCGAAGGATGACGGGTCGGCAGACCCGCGAGACAGGGATGGGGCTCGTGACCGAGGACGAGACGGGACGACTCGACGACCAGCAGTTCGCGCAGTGGCTGGCCACCGAGGCAGGGGTCGCGCTGACCGCGCTGCGGGACCGGCAGGGCTTCGCCGATCCGAAGTCGCTCAAGGACGCCGGCGATCGCGCGTCGCACGAGCTGATGACCGCGGCGCTGGCCCGGTGGCGGCCGGCCGACGCGGTGCTCTCCGAGGAGGAGGCCGACGCGCGCCGGGCCTGGGCGGACGGCGAGCGCGCGCCCCGGCACGAGGCGGACCGGGTCTGGATCATCGACCCGCTGGACGGCACCCGCGAGTTCTCCGAGGCCGGGCGGGACGACTGGGCCGTGCACGTGGCGCTCTGGCAGCGGTCCGCCGCGCCGGACGGCGCGCTTGTCGCCGGCGCGGTCGGCATGCCGGCCCGCACCACCGTGGACGGTGCCCCGGTGGTCCTCGGCACCACCTGCCCGACGCCGAAGGCGACCGACGGGCCGATCCGGATCGCGGTGAGCCGCAGCCGCCCGCCGGCGTTCGTCGGCGAGCTGGTCGAGCTGCTGGGCGCGCGGGCGGTGCCGATGGGCTCGGCCGGGGTCAAGGTGTGCGCGGTGGTGACCGGCGAGGTCGACGCGTACGTCCACGCGGGCGGCCAGTACGAGTGGGACAGCGCCGCGCCGGTGGCCGTGGCGCTGGGCGCGGGCATGCACGCGTCCCGGATCGACGGGTCCCCGCTGCGCTACAACCGGGCCGATCCGCGCCTGCCCGATCTGCTGGTCTGCCGCCCCGAACTGGCCGACCGGTTACTCGACGCGATCTCGCGTACCGGGGTCGAGATGCCCGCTTCGGCCGTCACCGATGAGCAGGGTGAGGCGTTCGGCTGAGAGTGACGGTACGTACGGCCAGGGTGAACGAGGGATATTGTCGGGCGGGAATGTGCGTCCGACCTGAGCCCACGACACGGGCCGCCGACAGCCAGGGAGGGCCATGCCGGCCGACCGAGATCCGCACACCGCCTACGGGCAGCCGCCCGGCCTGTGGCCGGGGCAGGACATTTCGCACCAGTCGGACGGGGTCACGCTGCCCTGGCCCGACGCCCGGGCCGCGCCCGCGCCACCGGCCCGGCTCGACGCCCACGGTGACCTGCCCTGGCCCGAACGCGGGGTGGCCGGTCACGAGCACACCGACCAGAGCTGGCCGACGCACGACCAGTCCTGGTCCGGGCGTGACGAGCCCTGGTCCGGGCACGACCAGCCCGGGTGGGGACACGACCCGTCCTGGTCCGGGCCCGACGCGACCTCGCCGGTCGGCGCCGACCGGGCGACCGCCGGTTGGGGCCACGCGGCGGCGACCGCCACGTTGACCGGGCCGCCGCACACGGACGCCCCGGTCGGGCCGCACGCCCGGCCGGCCGCCGGTGGTCCGGGGCAGCCGCCACCACCGCCCGGCTCACCCGTCCCGCCGCCCGGCGGGGCCCGCCGACGCTGGCGCATGATGATCGCGGCGGCCGTGGTGCTGGCCGTGGCCGGCGGCGGGGTCGCGGTGGCCGCGCTCCGGCCCGACGCCACCAACCCGCAGGCGGGCGAGGTGCCGACCACCGCCGGGCCGAAGCCGTCGGCCGGCCTCGGCGCCCCGGCCGGGCCCGGCGCCGCGTCCCCGAGCGTCGCCCAGGGCCTCGGTGGCAAGCCCGCCGCGAAGCCGTCGGCGTCCGCCGGCGCGAACGCCAAGGGCTTCGCCGGCACCCGCCTGACGCTCCCCGGCGCGTCGATCGGGGTGCAGAGCGGCGAGACCTTCGGCCAGGCGCTGAGCCGCTCCGACCAGACGTTCGGCAAGCTGCAGATGGCCCGGATCTTCTTCCCGGGCCTGCCGCCGGCCTGGAAGGGCAGCCGCGCCGACGTGGTGGACCGCACCGTGGTGGTGTCCTTCAAGGCCTCACCCCAGGAGATCAACTCCGGCCGGCACGACGCCCGGCTGGCCTCCTGGTTCGCCTCGATCCCGCGCGACCACAACGTCTACTGGTCCTACTTCCACGAGCCGGAGGACGACGTCGAGCGCGGCGCGTTCACCACGGACGCCTACCGGGCGGCGTGGAAGCGGGTCGCCGGCCTGGCCGCCCGGGCCGACAACGCCAAGCTGATCAACACGCTGATCCTGATGTGCTGGACGTTGGACTCGAAGTCCGGGCGCAGCTTCGACGCGTTCTACCCCGGCGGCGACGTGATCGAGGCGCTCGGCTGGGACTGCTACAACTGGGGCAAGAAGTGGAAGCGGTACGCCTCGCCCCAGGAGATCTACGGCCCGATGATCAACAAGTCGAAGGCGCTGGGCAAGCCGTGGGGCGTCGCCGAGACCGGCAGTGACCTGGTGCCCGGCGACTCCGGCGCCGGCCGGGCCACCTGGATCCGCGCCATGACCAGTTATCTGAACGGTCAGCGGCCGGAGTTCGTGGCCTACTACAACCAGACGGTCAGCCAGGGCGACTTCCGGCTGCTCGACCAACCGAGCATCCAGGCCTGGAAGTCGTTCTGCGTGGCCTGACCTGACGAGTGGAGCGGCGGGGGGGGGGGCCCCCCCGCCCCCCCCCCCCCCCGCCCCCGCGGCCCCCCCCCCCCCCCGGGGCCGGGCCCCCCCCCCCCCCCGCCCGCCCCCCCCCCCCCCCCCCCGCCCCCCCCCGGAGG
>NZ_JBITEP010000008.1:44771-176739 GCF_044455315.1 Micromonospora sp. NPDC051300
CCCCGTCCCCCCTCCTCAAGACCTTTTGGGTTGTTTTGTTTGGGTGGGGGGGGGGGGGGTGTGGGGTGGGGGGGGGGGGGGGGCCCCCGCCCCCCCCCCCCCCCCCGCCGCCGTCTCAGATGCCCCGGCCGCGCTTGTGCAGCGTGCGCAGCACCCGGTCGGCCTGCACCGCCCGGCTCGCCACGGCCAGCGCCAGGTAGGCGCGCGGCTCCTTCGGGTTGCGGGCCAGCGTGCGCCGGGCCCAGCGGACCGCGTCCCGCCGGTTGCCCATCGCCGCCTGCGCGAAGGCGATCTGGCCGGCCACCCGCGCCTCGCCGTGCGGCACGGTGGCGAACTCGGGATAGCGGCGCAGCAGCCACTGCAACGCGGTCGAGATGGTCTCCCAACGCTGCGCGAAGTAGGACCGCTTGTGCCAGCGGACCAGCACGTACGGGCTCTCCACGTTGACCAGCGGGGCGTACCGGGCGGCCCGGAGCAGGAACTCGTAGTCCTCCGCGTAGCTGCCCGGGATCTGCTCGTCGACCAGGCCGATCGCGTCGAGCAGCGCGGCCCGCCGGATCAGGAACGTGGACGGGTGCAGCTCGGTGAGCCGGTCGCGGAGCAGCGCCTCCAGCGAGATCCGGGCCCGGTCCAGCGAGCGGTCCACCGTGCGGTCGTCGTAGCTGACCCGGATGCCGCAGCTCACCAACGCGCCGTCCGGGTGCGCGTCGAGCGCACCGAACTGGGCGGCCAGCTTGCCGGGCAGCCACTCGTCGTCGTCGTCGCAGAACGCCACCCAGTCGCCGGTGGCCGCCTCGATGCCGGTGTTGCGCGCCCCGGCCAGCCCGGCGGTGCGGGTGTTCGTGATGACCCGGACCCGCCGGTCACCCCGGTCCGACTCCAACGACCGGTCCGGCTCGGACTGGTCGTAGACCACGATCGCCTCGACCAGGCCGGGGTGCGCCTGGCTCAAAATCGCGTCGAGCGCCGCGCGCAGCAGCTCCGGACGGTCCCTCGTCGGTACGACGACCGAGATGCTCGGGCCACTCATGCTCTCTCCACGGACTCGTCGGATCCCCGCTGGCCCAGGTAGCCGTAGCGGACTCGGAGGGGCAGCGTGGCCAGGCTGACCACGGCCCGACTACGGCGCGGCAGGCGGTCGCGCCACGCCTCGTCCCGCCGTACCGTCAGCGGGCCGCCGCTGAACCGCAGCGGGTTGCCGGCGACGCTGTGCGCGCGGAACGGCGCGGCCGGCGCGGCCGCCGGGTCCGGTTCACCGGCCAGGATGCGCAGCGCCGCCGGGTCGTCCGGCAGGCCGCTGAAGTCGCGCAGCCGGCGCACGGTGCCGGCCGGGTCGGCGGTGAAGTCCTCGTAGCGCAGCCGGAGCACCTTCGCCCGGGAGGCGAGCAGGTGGAACGCCGCGTTCTGCGCGGTCCACAGCTTGCTCACCTCGAACGGCGAGAACGTCGGCATGAAGTCCTCGCCGTCCACCACCTCGGGCCGGCGCACCTGCTTGCCCCAGGAGTACGCGACCGCCCGGCTGTCCCGCACCAGGTGCAGCACCCGCAGGTCGAGGTCGTCTGCCCAGCTCAGCGCGAAGGCGAGCGAGGCGTGCTTGCTGGAGTCGACCACCACCCGCGCACCTGTCACCGCGAGGGCGGCGCGGTAGATCCGGGTGTAGAGGTCGGCGTAGCGGCGGACGTCGGCGAGCTGCTCCGGGGCGAGCGAGCCCTTCGCCAGCCGGGGGATGTGCCGGGTCCGGTCGACCCGGTCCTTGAGCGCCAGCACGTCGTCCCGGTCGACCGCGGACCAGCCGCCGAACGCCTGCTCGCCGACCTGCCGCCAGAACGGGCACGCGGTGAAGCGCTCGCCGCAGCCGCAACGCTCGTCGGCGCCGAGCGCCCGCTCCCAGAGATGCACCACCTCACCGACCGCGCACACGTCGGGACTCTGCGCCAACAGCAGTTCCAGCAGCGTGGAGCCGCTGCGGCCGAGACCGCCGACGAAGAGGACGCGCGGCTGCGGCGGCTCCGGCGCGCTCATCCGCGCCGCCCGCCGGCCCGCTGGCGCACCCGGCGGGCCACCAGGTCGTCGATCACCGCGCCGACCCGGGCGACCGCCTCGGCGCGCGGGTCCGGTCGCCCCGGGTCGGCGGCCAGCACGAAGCGGCCCGGCTCGGCCAGCCCCTCGTCGAGGGCGGCGAGCAGCTCGGGCTCGGACTCGCAGAGCCGGACCATCCCGGCCGCGCCCAGCCGCCGGGAGAAGAGCTGCTGGTGGTTGTCGACGTGCTCGTCGTGGGTCGGGTCGCGGGGCACCACGATCGGCAGGTGGCCGGTGCGCCGGGCCTCGGTGATGGTGGCCGGGCCGCCGTGGCTGACCACGAGCGTGGCCTCGGCCATCGCGCGCTGCAGCTCCTCGTGGCCGAGGAACGGGGTGGCCTCGGGCAGCGCCGGCGGGCGGCTGTGGCCGTACTGGAGGACCAGCCGCACCTCGGGCCGGGCCGCGTGCCAGTGCTCCAGCCAGCCGACCAGACGGTCGAAGCGGTGCACGTCGGTGCCGACCACGACCAGCACGAACGGCACCGAACGTCGGTCCCGCTGCTGCGGAATGTGCGCCATCAGAGGAGGTTCCCCACGACCGTCGCCTCCGGGTACATCCGGCGCTGCTCCTCCCACTGCACGAGCATCGCGGAGAGGAAGGGCCGGCAGAGCCGGGCGGTCAGGGTCGCGCTGTCGATCCGGTCGTACACCTCGATGTAGACCGTGGGGATCCGGCGCAGCCGGGCCGCCACCACGAACGGCAGGGCGACCCCGGCCCCGGTGGTGACCACCGCGTCGACCCGGCGCCGGCGGATCACCTTCAGCGCGAGGAACGCGTTGCGGACCAGGTTCTTGACGTTGCGGGTGGTGGGATGGTGGGCCCAGACCACGTCCTCGCCGTCGAGCAGCGAGCGGGCGTCCGGTGTGTCGAAGGTGACCCAGGCCCGGCGGCGTTCCCGGTACCAGGGTTCCAGTGCCAGCAACTGGGCCAGGTGGCCGCCGCTGGAGCCGACCAGCAGGACCTGCCCCGCGCCGTCGGTTGACCCGCTCACCACAACGTTTCCTCCCGTACACGTGTGACCGCGTCCGGATTTACGTGAATGACCCTCGGACGCGCCCTGACAACCTACTGGCGCGCCCCTGGACAACTGAAGGGGCCGTTGGACGGATCCCGGCCCGCCGGTCGGGTCACCTCGGGATTCCCGCCGCCGGGATCCGAGCCGCGGTGGGAGCCGGCAGGTCAGCCACGGTGACAGCCGGACGGTGGGCCGGGACCACCGACCCCGGGGCGGGTGTGTCAGGATTCCGTCACCGCTCCGCACGCGAGCCGGCGGCGACGTCGGCTCCCGGGGGCAGGTCGGGCCCGCTGCCGGGAACCCGCCGAATGGCCAGCACCGATCGGCCATCTCTACGCGGGCTGCCCACACCTGGGCAGGCTTACCGGAACGTGAGCAGACTTTCCCTCAACGTTCGGATCGGGGACACTCGAAGTCACGGTCAGTTCCAGCTGTGCCGTGGGACTGCCCGGCTCGGTCGAAAGGGAGCGACAGACACTCATGCCCTCACCCCATTTGGCCGAGAACGACGCCGACGGTCTTGCCCTGATGGCCTATCTGGGCTGGTTGCGCCGCCGCTGGTGGATCCTGCTCCTCGCCGCGGTCCTCGGCCTGGCCGGCGGCCTGGCGATCACGCAGATCCAGGACGCGCGCTACACCTCGACCACGTCGCTGCTGGTCCGTCCGCTCGGCTCCGGCGCGGAGAGCAACCCGAACGCCAAGGTCAACCTCGACACCGAGGCGCAGGTGGTCCGGTCGCTCGTGGTGGCGGAGCGGGCCAAGGGCCTGATGAAGGTCACCACCGGCGGTGACGAGCTGGTCAAGTCCGTGACCGTCAGCGTCCCGCCGAACAGCCAGATCCTCCAGGTGGCCTACGAGGCGGGCACGCCGGCGCAGGCGCAGGCGGGTTCGCACGCCTTCGCGCAGGCCTACCTCGACCTGCGCAAGGCAACCGCGCAGAAGGCGCTGGAGAACGAGACCACCGCGCTCAAGCAGCAGATCGCCGACTACAACAAGCAGCTCAGCGCCGTCGCCGGGCGGATCGCGGCAGCCCCGGCCAACTCCCCCGAGCGGGAGCGCGCCGAGGCCGACCGCAGTGTGCTGACCAACCAGCTCAACGGGTTGAACAACCGGCTCAGCCCGCTGGTCTCGGCCGACTCCGACCCCGGCGAGATCATCTCCGACGCCCGGCTGCCCGAGCGACCCAGCTCGCCGAACCGCACGCTCAACCTGGCCAGCGGCATGGGCGCGGGCCTGCTGCTCGGCATCGTGCTGGCGCTGGTGCTGGACCGGCTCGACACCCGGATCCGGCGCGGGCGCGACATCTCCGACCGGGTCGGCCTGCCGCTGCTGCTGGAGCTGACGACCCGCCCGCCGTCGCTCTCCGTCCTGCCCGCCACCCACCGGATCTCGCGCGAGCTGGGCCGGCTGCGCAACGTGCTGCTCTCCGCCGTCCCCGAGTCGACCCAGGCTGGCCGCGGCCGCCAACTCCTGCTCTGCGACGGCTCGACCGGCACCGCCGCCGGGTTCGTCGCCGCCAACCTGGCCGCCGCGTACGCCCGCACCGGCGCGCAGGTCGCGCTGGTCACCACCAAGCCCGACTCGACGCTGAGCAGCATCACCGGGGTCGCCGAGGGTCGGCACAGTCTCGCCTCGGTCCTCCGTCGCGACGTGCCGGCGCTCAAGGCGCTGGCCCCGGTGCCCGGGCTCGGCCAGCTCCGGGTGCTCGTCCCGGGTGAGCTGGACGCGGAGGTCGAACTGCCGGTCGCCGGCCTGCTGGAGATCCTGCAGGAGCTGACCGCGCGCTTCGACCACGTGCTGATCGAGACCGGCCAGCCGACCCACGCCGTGGAGGCGCAGGCGCTGGGCCGCTACGTGGACGCGGTGATCGTGGTGGCCGAGTCCGGCAAGACCCGCAGCGGCGAGATCACCGCCGCCCTCCAGCAGTTCGAGCAGGTCAATGCGCCGGTCATCGGTGCGGTGCTGGCCCCGCGCCTGCCCGCGCCGACCGGCGGGGCCACCCGCCCGGCCGCGCCGTCCGGCTCGACCACTCCGGCGCCGCCGGCCGCCAACCGGCCCAAGCCGCGGCCGAGTCCCGGCCCGTCCGCCGAGTCCACCATGGTGCTGCCGCGCATGCAGTCGTCCCGTTCCGGCCCGACCGCCGGGCCGGCGAAGCCGGCGGCCCCGGGCAAGGGTGCCGCGTCGGTGAAGCCGCCGGCCGGTCCGGGCAAGCCGATGCCGGTCAACGGCGCCGGCGGCACCTACCGTTCCCGCGGGGGCGGCGGTGACGGCGGCGACGGTCGCAGCTACGCCATCGACTCCGGCGAGGACCTGGGGTGAACCGCCGGCAGATGCTCCGCGCCGCCCTCGCACCGGCCGTCGTCCTCGGCGTCGGCACGGGGTGCAGCGAGCCGCAGCCCGAGCCGGGCAGCGTCGACGTCGCCGACCCGGGCAGCGTCGCCGCGACGCCACCGTCGGCAAGCCCGACCTCGAGCCTGCCCACGGCCCCGCTGACCGGAGCGCCGGTCGGCACCCCGGCGGCGGCCACCCGCCAGGCGGTCGCGGTACCGATGCGGGTGAGCCCCGCCACCACCCCGGCCGGTCTGGATGCCGCCGACCTGGTCTACGCCGAGTTCGCCGAGTCGGACACGTTGCACCTGACCGCAGTGTTCCACTCCCGGGACGCCACCAAGATCGGGCCGGTGACCGAGATCCGGCCGGTCGACATCCGCTCGGTCTCGGTGCTGCGCCCGTTCGTCGGATACGCCGGCGGCCCGACCGGTTTCCTCACCCAGTTCGAGAGCTCCGACCTCGACGGTGTCACCCCGGACGACGACGGCAAGGTCTTCAGCGGCGACTACACCTCGACGGCCGCGCTGCTCAAGGCCGCCCCGAAGGGGGGCCAGCCGCCCACGCCGGCGCTCGACCACGCCACCGACGGCGACGCGCTGGCCGCACGCGACCTGGCCCCCGCCACCGAGCTGTCGATCACCGTCTCCGGCGGCCCGCCGATGGTCTGGCGGTACGACAAGCAGAAGGCACGCTGGGCCGGCAAGGTCGGCACCACCACGGTGACCGCCGCCTCGGTGATCGTGCTGACCATGGAATACCGCACGCTGGAGGTGCGCAAGCCGTCGTTCCGCTCGCTGCCGTCGGCGAACGTCTTCGGCGAGGGCGCGGTGGTCGCGGTCTCCGGCCCGACCAGCACGAAGGGCCGCTGGCGCAAGCCCGGCCTGGGCATGGTCTGCACGCTCGCCGACACCGGGGGCGACCTCCTGCACCCGCAGCCCGGCAACGCCTGGGTGATCTACGCGCCGACCACCGCCAAGGTCACCGTGAAATGAGCACCGTCACCCCACCCCGCCCGGCGCGCGGGTCGGTCCCGGTGGGCGCGGTGGTGGCGGCGTCCGGCGGCAACCGGCTCGCGCCGGTCCGGGCACGACCGAAGGGCTGGTCCTGGCGGCTGCCGACCGCGTGGCCGCTGATCGCGCTCTTCCTGCTCTGGCCGGTGTGGTGGGCGCTCGGCGTGTCCAGCTTCGTCTTCATCATCTTCGCGGTGCCGATGGTGGTGCAGATGGCCCGGCGCGGTCCGGTCCGGGTGCCGCCCGGCTTCGGCATCTGGCTGATCCTGCTGCTCTGGCTGTTCCTGTCCGCGTCGACGCTCGGGCTGACCGCCCCGAACACGCTGCCGCCCGGCGGTGGCGGCGGCCGCTACCTCGGCTGGGGCATCCGGCTGGCCAACTTCGTCGCGATGACCGTGACCATGCTCTACGTCTACAACCTCACCGAACGGGAACTGTCCCGGCGCCGGATGATCCGGCTGTTCGGGTTCATGGGCGTGGTGGTGGTCGTCGGCGGTTGGCTCGGCTCGCTCTTCCCTACCGCGGGGTTCGTCGCGCCGCTGCGCTTCGTCCTGCCGCACTCCATCGCCACCCACCCCTTCGTCGCCTCGCTGATGGACGTCAAGTTCGCCCAGGTCCAGCAGGTGATCGAGGGGGAGGCCAGTTCACCGCGACCGTCCGCGCCGTTCACGTACACCAACTCGTGGGGCGAGAACACCGCGATCCTGCTGGTCTGGCTGATCGTCGGCTGGGTGGTGCTGGGCAAGCCGCTGCGCCGCACCGCGGGCGTGGCCATCGCGCTGGCCGCGATCTTCCCGATCATCTACTCGCTCAACCGTGGGCTCTGGATCGGTCTCGGCATCGCCGCGCTCTACGTGGCGATCCGGCTCGCGTTGCGCGGCCGGATGGTGGTGCTCGGCGGGCTCGCCCTGGCGGTCGGGCTGATCGGCGTGCTGATCGTCGCCACCCCGCTCGGCCGCACCTTCGACGAACGACTGCAGAACGGGCACAGCGACGACATCCGCACCACGCTGTCCGAGGGCGCGGTCGCGGCGGCCAACCACTCGCCGATCCTCGGCTACGGCGGCAACCGCGCGTTGATCGGCAGCAACCGGTCCATCGCCATCGGCAAGTCCGACGACTGCAAGCAGTGCGGCAACCGAGAGCTGGGCAGCAACGGCCAGCTCTGGGCGCTGCTCGTCGGCCAGGGCTGGGTCGGCGCGCTGGCCTACAACGGCTTCTTCCTCTACTCCCTCTGGCGCTACCGGCGCGACCACAGCGCGATCGGGATCGCCGGCACGCTCGTCATCATCCTGATGCTCTTCTTCCAGTTCACCTACGGCGCGCTGGAAGCCACCCTCGCCTACGCCCTGATCTCGGTCGCTCTGCTGGCCCGCAACGACCGGCTGCGCCGGGCGCTCGCGCCGGCGCCCCCCAAGGGCACGATCGCCGGGCTACGGGCCCGACTGGAAGCAGCCGGTGACCGTTGATGGTGCTCCGCCTACCCCCGGACGGCGACGGCCGCTCCGCCTACCTCGGTGAGCTGGCCGGCCTGATCTGGCCCGAACCGGCGGCGCCGGCCCTGCGCCGGGGCGGCCCCGGCTGGGTGGTGGTGCCCTCGGCGGCCCGCCCCCGGCTGCTGGTGCCCACCGGCTCCGGCCGGGCCGCCGCCGGCGCCGTCCGACACTCCACCGAGGCGGTCGGCCGCAAGGCCAAGCTGGTCCGGCAGGGGCTGGCCACCGCGTTCCGGCTCGGGCTGGGTCCGGTGGTGTTCCGCGACCGGCTGGTCGTCGACGGCGGCGGGCTGGACGCCTACCTGACCGAGGTGCTGGGCGAACCGGCGCTGGTCAGCCTGCACATCGGGCCGGCGCGGGCCAACCGCAAGCCGGTGCTGCAACTGCTCGCGCCGGACGGCGGCGCGCTGGGCTACGCCAAGCTCGGCGTCGACCCGCTGACCCGCGCCCTGGTCGACGCCGAGGCCGTCGCGCTGCGCCGCCTCGCCGGGGTGCCGCTCGGCCCGGTCGTCCTGGCCGGGGTCCGGCACCACGGCGACTGGCACGGGCACGCGCTGCTGGTGCAGGAGGCCCTGCCGGTGCGGTTGCCCCGGGCCGCCCCGGCCGCGGCGGCGGCGGCCGAGCGGGCCGCCATGGTCGCGGTCGCCGGCTGCCTCGGCGTACGCCGGGGGTCGTGGGCGGGCAGCACGCACGCGGCCCGGCTCGCCGACGCGGTGGACGCGCTCGGTGACCGGCCGGAGGCCGGGCGGCTGCGCGCGGTGCTCGCGTCGGTCGCGGACGCCGACCCGGTGGTGGCGTTCGGCGCCTGGCACGGGGACTGGAACGGCGGCAACAGCGCGGTGCTCGCCGACGGTCGGGTGCTGGTGTGGGACTGGGAGCGGTTCGAGGCCGACGTGCCGGCCGGCTACGACGCGCTGCACCTCGCGGTGCAGGGCGCGATGAGCCACGACGGGGTGGAGCCGATCGAGGCCGCCCGCGCGCTGATCGCCGGCGCGGATCGGACGCTCGCGCCGTTCGAGCAGGTCGGTGGGGGCGCCGACCTCGTCGCCGTGCTCTACCTGGTGGAGCTGGCGACACGCTATCTGCGGGACCGGCAGGCCGAGGCGGGTGCGCGGCTGGGGCACGTCGACGCCTGGCTGCTGCCCGCCGTCGAGGAGCACCTGGCCCGGCGGGCCGGGTGAGAGTGAGGAGTGGGGACGTGACGGTGGCCAGGGAGCAGGCGCTCCGCGCGGTGAAGTCGGTGAGTCGGACGGTCGGTCGGTTGACCGCGGGCTCCCGGATGGTGCCGGGATTCCTGATCGTGGGGGCGCAGCGCTGCGGCACCACCTCGCTGTTCAAGACGCTGTCGCAGCACCCCGGGGTGCTGCCGCCCGCCTACCACAAGGGCGTGCACTACTTCGACGTCGACTACCACCGGGGGATGAGCTGGTATCTCGGCCACTTCCCCACCAACGGCAAGGCGGACGCGGTGAAGGCGCAGCTCGGCGTGCGCGGGATCACCGGCGAGTCGAGCCCCTACTACATGTTCCACCCGTTGGCCGGGCAGCGGATCGCCAAGGACCTGCCGTCGGTGAAGCTGCTGGTGCTGCTGCGTGACCCGGTGGAGCGGGCCTACTCGGCGCACTCCCACGAGCTGGCCCGCGGCTACGAGACCGAGGCGGACTTCGAGCGGGCGCTGGCGCTGGAGGAGCAGCGGACCGCCGGCGAGCGGGAGCGGATGACCGCCGACCCGACGTACGCCAGCGAGCACTTCCAGCACAACTCCTACCTGGCCCGGGGCCGCTACATCGAGCAGGTGGAGCGGCTGGAGGCGCTGGTCGGCCGGGACCGGCTGCACGTGATCGACAGCGACGACTTCTTCGCCGACCCACGGCCGTCCTTCGACGCGGTCTGCGACTTCCTGGAGCTGCCGCGCTGGGCGGACATCGCGTTCGGCAAGCACAACTCGCGCTCCCGCTCGCCGATGTCGGCCGAGCTGCGGGCCCGGCTGGAGGACCACTTCGCCCCGTACGACGAGCGGCTGGCCACGTGGTGGGGACGCGTGCCGTCGTGGCGGCGGTGACACGGGCGGACGCCGACGCCACGGTCGTCCTCCCGGCGGTCGGGTCGGGCGCGGGCGCGGGCCTGGGCGGCGCGGCCCGGCAGGGCTTCGCCAACCTGGTCGGGGTGGGGCTGGCCGCGGTGGCCGGTTTCGGCCTCAACATCGTCATCGCCCGGGGCTGGTCGGTCCGTGAGGCCGGCATGTTCTTCGCCGCCACCAGCGCCTTCATGATCGCCGCATCGGCGGCCCGACTCGGCACCGACGTGGGCACGGTCTACTTCGTCAGCCGGCAGCGCACGCTGGACCGGCGGGACCAGATCCGCGGCACGATCCTCGCCGGCCTGCTGCCGGTGCTGGTGGTCGGCACGCTGCTCGGCCTGGCCGGCTGGCTGGCCGCCCCGGCGCTGGCCCGGGTGACCATGCCGGAGGCGGGTCCGGGCGCGGTGACCGCGCTGCGCGTCCTGCTGGCGTTCGTGCCGCTGGCCGCGCTCAACGACTACGCGCTGGCCGCCTGCCGCGGCTTCGGTCAGATGCGTCCGCTGCTGACCGTGGAGCGGCTCGGTCGCACGCTTGTGCAGTTCCTGGCCGTGGCGGTGGCCGCCTGGCTCGGGCTCTCCGCCACCGTCGCGTTGCCGCTGGCCTGGGTGGTGCCCTACCTGCTCGCCGCCGTGGTCGCGTTGATCTGGCTGGGCCGGCTGGTCGGTCGGGCCGGCCGGCAGGTGGCCCGACCGGTCCCGGTCGGCGAGATGGTCGGGCCGTTCTGGCGGTTCACCGGCCCCCGCGCGATCAGCAGCGTCGCCGCGATCGTGGTGCAGCGCATGGACATCGTGCTGCTCAGCGCGCTGCGCGGGCCGGCGGACGCGGCGGTCTACACGGCGGCGACCCGGTTCCTGGCGCTGGGTCAGCTCTCCAGCGTCGCGCTCTCCAGCTCGGTGCAGCACCGGCTCGCCGCCGCCTTCGCCCGTGACGACCGGGCCGACGCCCGGCAGCTCTACCAGGCCGCGACCGGCTGGCTGGTGCTGCTGTCCTGGCCGGCCTACCTCATCTTCGCGGCGTTCGCGGCGCCCATGCTGTCGCTCTTCGGCACCGGCTACGGCGACGGCCGCCGGGTGGTCGTGCTGCTCGCGCTGATCATGCTGGTGGCGACCGGGTGCGGCATGGTCGACATGGTGCTCAACATGGCCGGTCGCACCGCGTGGACGTTCTACAACGCGATGGGCGGCACGGTGCTCAACGTGGTCGCCAACCTGCTCCTCATCCCGCGCTACGGCATCCTCGGCGCCGCCCTGGCCTGGACCCTCTCCATCCTGGTCACCAATCTGGTGCCGCTGACCCAGCTCTGGTGGTCGATGCGGCTGCACCCGTTCGGCGCCGGCACCCGGGCCGCGATGGCGCTGGCCGTCGTCGCGCTGGGCCTGCCGCTCGGGGCGGCCACCCTGCTCGGCGTGTCGCTGCCGGTGCTCGCGCTGGTGACGCTGGCCGGCACGGCGGCGTACCTGGCGGGGGCCTGGCGGTGGCGGCGCACGCTGCACCTCGACGCGCTCCGGTCGATGCGCCGGGGCGGCAAGCGCGCCGGGGCGGACCCGGCGACCCGGTCCTGACCGTTCCTGCTCACCGATGGGATCTTCGATGACCAGCGACTCCCCCCTCGCCCCGCACTCCGGGCTGTCCACGGTGAAGGCCGCGAAGCTCGCCGCGGTCGGCCTGCTGGCGGACCGCAAGGAACGCCGGGACCTGGAGCGGCCGGTGGAGGCCGGCAAGCGGAAGCTCACGCTGAAGGTGGAGCGACCGATCTTCATCCTCGGCGCCCCGCGCTCCGGCACCACGTTCCTGGGTAGCTGCGTGGGTGCGCTGCCGGACGTGTCCTACCACTACGAACCGCGGCTGACCAAGGCGGTCGCCCGGTGCGTCTACGAGGGAAGCTGGACCCGGCAGCGCGCGGCGCGCTACTTCCGCGGCTACTACGGGGCGCTGCTCGCCGCCGCCGGTCACGGTGGGCTGCGGTTCGCCGAGAAGGACCCGGAGAACTGCTTCATCGTGCCGTTCCTGGCCGAGGTCTTCCCGGACGCGGTCTTCCTGCACGTCTACCGCGACGGCCGGGACGTGGCGGTGTCGCACGCGGAGCAGCCCTGGCTGAACGCCGCTTCCACCGGCACCGGGCGCAGCGGGCGCGGCGGTACGCCGTGGGGCGCCGCGCCGCGGTTCTGGGTGGAGCCGGAGCGACGCGAGGAGTTCACCCGCGTCTCCGACCTGGGCCGGTCCGCCTGGATGTGGCGGCGCTTCACCAGCAGCGCGTTGGCCCAGCTCGCCACGCTGCCGGCGGACCGGGTCCGACACCTGCGCTACGAGGACGTGGTCACCCGGCCGGCCGAGGCGGCCGAGGTGGTCGGCGACTTCCTGCAGGTCGGTGACGCGGCCGGCCGGCAGGCGCTGCACGCCCGGTTCGCCCAGGCCCGGCCCGGCTCGGTGGGGCGCTGGCGGAAGCGACTGACCGAAGAGGATCTGACGGACGTGCTGGTCCAGGCCGGCCCACTGTTGACGGAGCTCGGCTACCACCCGTGAGGACGCTGGCACGGGTAGAGTGCCAGAGGTCGCCCGCCCGGCCCGGCGTGCCGTCCCGCTGACGCGGGGCCCCGCCAGCAGAACGGACAGTGGGCCGGCGACCATCCTGGGGAGAGGTTGCGGTGGTACGACGGTTACGACGGACGATGGCGGCCGTGTTCGCGTTGGCCCTCCTGGCACCGGCGGTCGCGGCGTGCGACTCCGGGTCGGGTGACCGGGCCGGGGAGACCGCGTCGGCGGTGCCGCCGCCGCCCACGGTGACGCCCCGGTCGGGCGCGGTGCAGACCACCGGGCGCGGGCCGGAGCTGCCGGAGAAGGGCGCATGGGTGGGCGCCTGGGTGAAGCCGGAGTTCCACAACGCCACCGGCCGGGCGGCGGCGTGGGACGACTTCAACCGGGCGGCCGGCGGCCAGCTCGCCATCGCGCACATGTTCCACGAGTGGAACGAGCCGTTCCCGGGCGGCACCGAGCGGGCGTTCCAGGCGCAGGGCAAGCTTCAGATGATCTCCTGGCAGGGCACCGACACCCGGTCGACGGTCAGCGGCGTCTACGACAACCTGATCCGGCAGCGGGCGCAGGACGTCAAGGCGTTCGGCGTGCCGGTGCTGCTGCGCTACCGGTGGGAGATGGACCGGCCGAACCTGGCCGCCAGCATGCACTCCCCGGAGGACTACGTCGCCGCCTGGAAGCACGTGCGCGCCATCTTCACCGAGGTCGGCGTCACGAACGCGGCGTGGACGTGGTGCCCGCACGCGGACGGGTTCGCCGAGCCGGAACGCCGGGCCGCCGACTACTACCCGGGTGACGACCAGGTCGACTGGCTCTGCACCGACGTCTATCCGAGCCCGGAGTGGAACAGCTTCAGCAACCGGATGGACCACTTCATGGCGTTCGCCAAGAAGCATCCGCGGCCGGTGGTGATCGGCGAGTTCGGGCTGACCCAGGACGGCCGGCCGGGCCAGCGGGCCGAGTGGATGCGCGAGGTCGGCCCGTACCTGAAGAAGCACCCGCAGATCAAGGCCGTGATCTATTTCGCGGCCAAGCAGACCGAGAAGCCGCTGTACGACAGCACGTTCGGCAGCGACCCGGAGAGCGCGGCGGTGTTCCGCGAGTTGGCCACCGATCCGTACTTCAATCCGCCGATGCCGGATCTCAGCGCCTCCGCTGCGCCATCTCCCGCACGCACTGAGTGATCTTCACTCGTCTTTTCGTTCGGCTCGGGCCGCTTGTTGTGTCAAAAAGGCCGGTCCCGGGTGGACGGGCGGCAGGCGAATGCGAGAAGGTATTGCTCTCACGTCTGCGGTCGGCCGTGCGACGCCACACCTCGCGTCGACACCGGCCACGATCGCAGCGCCTCCGACGTTCCCCCCGGAGCAGCCTGTGCCTTCCTCGATCCTGAGACACCGATCGGTGTCCGCCTTCGGCGCTGCCGTGCTCGGCATCGCCACCCTGTTCACCCCCGTGCCGGCACTCGCCGCGCCGGCGGCCACCGTCGCGCCCGACCACAGCACGCTGGTCGGCGAGGTGCCCTCGGACAAGACGCCGAACATCAACGACGGCAACGTCGTGGCCATCCACGACGCCGGCACCAAGGTGATCGTGGGTGGTTCGTTCACCGAGGCGCAGAACCGCGGCTCCTCGCCCACCCCGGTCGACCGCCGGGGCCTGCTCGCCTTCGACAAGGCAACCGGCAAGATCGACAACGCGTTCGCCCCGGTGCTCGACGGTGACGTCACCGCGATCATCGCCGGCCCGACCGCGGGCACGGTCTACGTCGCCGGCACGTTCAACAAGGTCGGCGACAAGAACTTCCGCAAGCTCGCGCTGCTGAACGTCGCCGACGGCACCCCGGTCGACGGCTTCAAGGGCCCGGCGTTCAACGGCACGGTCAACGACATCGCGCTGATCGACGGCCACCTGCTGGTCGGCGGCATCTTCAGCACGGTCACCGCGACCACCAACCGCGCCGGGCTCGCCTCGCTGAACCCGACCACCGGCGCGGTCGACGACTACCTGACCGTGTCGCTGACCGAGCACCACAACTGGACGGCGACCAACGGTGGCGCCTCGGCCGGCGTCGGCGTCGAGAAGCTGACCGTCTCGCCGGACGGCAAGCACCTCGTGGTGATCGGCAACTTCAAGAAGGCCGACGGCGCCGTCCACGACCAGATCGTGCGGATCAACCTGGGCGCCGACTCGGCGACCGTCGCCGACTGGAACACCGACGGCTACTCCGGCGCCTGCAAGTACAGCGCGTTCGACTCGTGGGTGCGCGACGCCCAGTTCTCCCCCGACGGCAAGTACTTCGTGGTGGTCACCACCGGCGCGTCCTACCCGGGCACGCTCTGCGACTCGGCGGCCCGCTGGGAGACCGACGCCACCGGCGCCGGCCAGAAGCCGACCTGGACCAACTTCAGCGGCGGCGACACGTTCCTCTCCGTCGGCATCAGCGAGAAGGCCATCTACGTCGGCGGCCACTTCCGCTGGTCCAACAACCCGCTCGCCCGGGACAAGGCCGGACCGGGCGCGGTGCCGCGCGCCAGCATCGCCGCCCTCGACCCGGCCAGCGGCCTACCGCTGGCCTGGAACCCGGGTCGCCACCCGCGCGGCTACGGCGTCACCGAGATGCTGGTCACCCCGCAGGGCCTCTGGCTCGGCAGCGACCAGGACTACATCGGCAACTTCGAGTACCAGCGGAAGAAGATCGCCTTCTTCCCGCTGGACGGCGGCAGCACCCCGCACTCGACCACCACCAAGGGCCTGCCGGGCGACGTCTACCAGGCCGGCCGCGCGGCGCAGACCGAGGTCCTCTACCGGGTCAACGCGGGTGGCCCGGCCATCCCGGCGACCGACGGCGGCCCGGACTGGGCGGCCGACACCGACGCCGCGCCCAGCCCGTACCACAACGGCGGCAACAGCGCGAAGGCCTACCCGACCAACGCGACGTTCGACGCCACGGTGCCGACCAGCACCCCGGCCACGCTGTTCAACACCGAGCGGTGGGACCAGGCGACCGCGCCCGACATGCAGTGGGACATCCCGGTCGCGGCCGGCACCCGGGTGAACGTCCGGCTCTACCTGGCCAACCGCTATGCCGGCACCGCCACCGCGGGCAAGCGCAAGCTCGACGTCAGCATCGACGGCGTGCTCAAGCTGAACGACTTCGACCCGGTCGTGGCCGCCGGGGGCACCGACCGCGGCACCATGCAGTCCTTCTCCGTAGTCAGCGACGGCGTGGTCGACATCGACTTCGGCCGGGTCGTGGAGAATCCGCTGATCCAGGGCATCGAGATCGTCAAGACCGCCCCCACGCCGGACGCCTCGGACGTGCTCTACCGGGTCAACGCCGGCGGCGAGCAGCTCGCGGCGCCGAGCGGCCCGGCCTGGGCCGCCGACACCCTCACCGCGCCGATCTCCTACCACAACGCGGGCAACACGGTCACCACGTACCCGACGGACGCGGCGCTCGACGCCACCGTCCCGGCCGGCACGCCGGCGACGCTGTTCAACAGCGAGCGGTGGGACGAGTCGCCCGCCCCCGACATGCAGTGGGACTTCCCGGTCGCGGCCGGCACCCCGGTGCAGGTGCGGCTCTACCTGGCGAACCGCTACGCCGGCACCGCCACCGCCGGCAAGCGCAAGTTCAACGTCAGCATCGACGGCGTGCAGAAGCTGAGCAGCTTCGACCCGGTGGCCTCGATCGGCGCCACCAACAAGGGCACCATGCGGGCCTTCGCGGTGACCAGCGACGGCAACATCGACATCGACTTCGGTCGGGTCCTGGAGAACCCGCTGGTGCAGGGCATCGAGATCGTCAAGCTGCCGCCGGTGCCGCCGGCCACGACTGTCGACAGCATCACCAAGCGGTCGTACGACGGCGCGACCGGCGTCGGCAACGCGATGTCGGTGCCCAACCCGGACGACACCCGCTGGTCGGGCGTCAAGGGCGCGTTCTGGGTCGGCGGTGACCTGTTCTACGGCGTCGGCGGCGACCTCTACAAGCGCTCGTTCGACGGCACCGAGTTCGGCACCCCGAAGAAGCTCGACCCCTACCACGACGCCAAGTGGGACCAGGTCGTCACCGGCTCCGCGCCGGAGGGCTCGACGTACGCGGGCATGACTGTCAACTTCGCCGCCGAGCTGCCCAACGTGACCGCGATGTTCTACAAGAGCGGCCGCGTCTACTACGCGCTCGCCGGCCAGAGCACGCTGTTCTCGCGGCAGTTCGCGCCGGACACCGGCACGGTCGGCGCGGAGCGGACCACGATCACCGGAACGACCGCGTTCGCCGACGCGGCCGGCCTGTTCCTGGACGGCGACAAGCTCTACGTCGTCTCCCGGAGCACCGGCAACCTGTCCACGATGGACTGGTCGGACGGCGCGCCGACCGGCTCGGCCACGGTGCGCAGCGGCCCCGGCGTCGACGACGTGGACTGGCGCGGCACCGCGGTCTTCGTCGGCCCCTGACCGGGGCGGCACGACCGAGAAACCGCACGACGATGGCCCGGCCGGCAACGGCCGGGCCATCGCCCGTCTCAGGCCCGGGTCGGGGCGTGCTCCCGCGCCCAGACCCGCATCAGGTCCCGTACCGAGATCACCCCGGCCACCTCCCGGCCGTCGAGCACCACCAGGTGGCGGAACCCGCCGCGGGCCATCGCCGCGGCCGCCTCCTCCACCGTCCAGTCCGGGCCGGCGTAGACGACGTCCCAGGTCAGGTGGGCTCCGGTGCGCTCGACGTCCGGGTCGAGCCCGGCGCCGATCGCCTTCAGCACGTCGCGTTCGGTCATGATCCCGACCCCTTCGGAGTCCGGGTCGATCACGACCGCCGACCCGACACCGCGGGCCGACATCATCCGGGCCGCCTGGCGGAGCGTGTGCTCCGGGCCGACCACGAGTACCTCGCTGGACATCGCTTCCCGAACCTGCATCACACATCACTCCTGTGGGACGGCGACTGGGTACGGACATGGTGGGCCATCGATGCGTACCGGGACAAGAACGGGCATCGCCGGAATCGGCGCGGCTCGCTACTGTCGGAGGGTGTCCACCGAGCCCCTCCGCTGCGCCGGCGCGCTGATCGTCGACGACGACTGTCGCATCTTCGTCCAGCGCCGCTCCGCCGAGCGACGTCTCTTCCCCAACTGCTGGGACATCGCCGGCGGCCACGTCGAGCCCGGCGAGGAGATCGACGACGCGCTGCGCCGAGAGGTCACCGAGGAGACCGGCTGGGCGGTGTCGCACGTGCTCGGCCTGGTCGGCGAATACCGCTACACCGGCGACGACGGGCTGGAACGGGTGGAGACCGACTTCCTGGTCCGGGTGGACGGCGACCTGAGCCGGCCCCGGCTCGAGCCCACCGAGCACACCGAGTTCCGCTGGCTGGCCGAACGGGACATCGCCGTGCTGGACGAGCACCGGGACGTCAACGACGGGCTGATCAGGCGGATCGTGGCGGACGGCTTCGCCGCGCTGCGGTCGATCGGGCTCTAGGGCGATCACGGGCTGCACCACGGCCGCCGGGCCGCCGACGATATCCTCGCCTCGTGGAATCGGTCGAGAAGAGGAGCGTGTCGGCATGATCGGGATGGTGCTCGCCGCGGGTGCGGGGCGCCGGCTGCGGCCGTACACGGACACCCTGCCCAAGGCCCTGGTGCCGGTCGACGGGGAGACCACCATCCTCGACATCGCGCTGCGCAACCTCGCCGAGGTGGGGCTGACCGAGGTGGTGATCGTGGTCGGCTACGCCGCCGACGCGGTCCGGCAGCGGCAGGCCGAGCTGGCGGAGAAGTACGGCGTCACCATCACCCTTGTCGACAACGACAAGGCCGAGGAGTGGAACAACGCCTACTCGCTCTGGCTGGCGCGGGAGCACTTCTCCCGGGGCGTGCTGCTGGTCAACGGCGACACCGTGCACCCGGTGAGCGTCGAGAAGACGCTGCTGGCCGAGCGCGGCCCGGGCATCCTGCTGGCCGTCGACACGCTCAAGCCGCTGGCCGAGGAGGAGATGAAGACCACCTTCGACGCCGCCGGCCAGCTCACCCGGATCACCAAGCTGATGGACCCGGGCGAGGCGTACGGCGAGTACATCGGCGCGACGCTCATCGAGCCGCAGGTGGCCGACGCGCTCGCCGACGCGCTGGAGGCGACCTGGCGGCGCGACCCGAACCTCTACTACGAGGACGGCTACCAGGAGTTCGCCGACCGCGGCGGCGAGGTGCGGGCGGCGCCGATCGGTGACGTCTCCTGGGTCGAGGTCGACAACCACGAGGATCTGGCCCGGGCGCGGGAGATCGCGTGCCGCTACTAGCCCGCAGCGTCCTCACCCCGCTGCACATCGACGTGCGGCGGGGCGCGGTGGCCGACCTGGCGGCGATCCTCTCCGACGGCCGGATCTCCGCCGGCGGCGACGTCGCCGTGGTGGTCGGGCCGGGGCAGGGTGAGAAGATCGCCGAGCTGATCCGGCCGTCGCTGCGATCGGCGGACGTGTTCACCGTTGCCGGGGGCACCCTGGACGCCGCCGACGAGTTGGGCGGCAAGCTGCGCGCCCGGTCGTACGACGCGGTGGTCGGCATCGGCGGCGGCAAGACCATCGACGTGGCGAAGTACGCGGCCACCCGGCGCGGCCTGCCGATGGTGACGGTGGCGACGGCGCTGGCCAACGACGGGATCGCGTCCCCGGTGGCCAGCCTGATCACCGAGGGGCTGAAGGGCTCCTACGGGGTGCACATCCCGATCGCGGTGATCGTCGACCTGGACTTCGTGGAGGCCGGGCCGGAGCGCCACAACCGCGCCGGGATCGGTGACGTGGTGAGCAACATCAGCGCGCTGGCCGACTGGGAGCTGGCCCGCGAGGTGCGCGGCGAGCCGGTGGACGGGCTCGCCGCCTCGCTGGCCCGGGCCGGCGCCGAGGCGGTGCTGAACCACCCGGGCGACATGACCGACGACGCGTTCGTCACGGTGCTGGCCGAGGCGTTGATCTCCAGCGGCCTGGCGATGGCGGTCTGCGGCACCAGCCGGCCGTCCAGTGGCGGCTGCCACGAGATCATGCACGCGGTCGACGCGCTCTTCCCCGGCACCGCCTCGCACGGCGAGCTGGCCGGGCTCGGCGCGCTGTTCTGCACGTTCCTGCGTGGCGACGAGCGCCGGTTCGCCGAGATGTCCGCCTGCCTGGCCCGGCACGGGCTGCCCCGGCTGCCCGCCGAGGTGGAGCTGACCGACCACCAGTTCGTCGAGGCGGTGCAGTTCGCGCCGGCCACCCGGCCGGACCGCTACACCATCCTCGAACACCTGGCGATGTCCGCTTCCGAGACCCGGGAGCGGCTGGCAGACTACGCCGGTGCCCTCCGCGACCACCTTGGCTGAGCCCCGTCCCACCGTCGCCGACTTCCACCGGGTCAACCGGGGTGGTGGCCTGTTCAGCGAGTCGATCAGCCAGTGGATCGGGGCGGCGTTCGCGCTTGCCGCCCAGCGGCTGGGGCTGCGCCCGACCGCGCTGACCCTGACCAACCTGGTGCTGGGGCTGGCCGCCTCGGTGACCGTGGTCGCGTTCGCCGACGAGGTGGCCGCCGGCGACGTCCCGGCCTGGGTGGTCGGGCTGGTCGCGCTGGTCGGCTGGCAGATCGCGTACGCGTTGGACTGCGCCGACGGGCAGCTCGCCCGGGTGACAGGTCAGGGCAGCGCGGCGGGCGCCCGCATCGACGTGCTCTGCGACGTGGCCGCCCAGATCGCGCTGGTGACCGCGATCGGCGCGGTGGCGGTGGCGCAGCGCCCGGCCACGCCGGTCTGGCTGGTGGCGGTCTTCGCCGGCACCTGGATGGTCAACCTGGTGACGTCGGTGATGCAGGCCGGCCCGAACGCGGCGAGCATGGTCACCTCGACGTCGCTGCCGGTCCGCCTGGTGAAGCTGGTCCGCGACTACGGTGCGGTGATCTTCGTGGCCGGGCTGGTGCTGGTGTTCGCTCCGGCGCTGGCGTTCTGGCTGATGGTGGCGTTCACGGTGGTGAACGGCGGCTTCCTGCTCGCCAGCATCGCGTTCTCCGCCCGCGCCTCGCTGCGCTGAGGTGTAAGGAAGGGCCCCTTCTTAACGCCTTCTGCATAGGCGGGGCCCCTTGTTAACGCCGCCTGCCCGTGGCCGGTCGGCGCGGGATGTCACACACGGGTGGGGCCCGTTTCGGCCCACCCGTTGCCCCGCACGTGGTTGCCGTCGAGCCGGGCCGGCGGGCAGCGCGAGTCGCTGCTGGTGAAGCTGGGGAGGGTCGGGCGGCTGCTGGCATTGCGCATCACTCTTCGTAGCGCCCGACGGGGTGCGAAACGCATCGTTCGTGGTGCCTTGCTCTGCAGCCGCCGACGCATCGGTGACGTTGCGTTATCTGATGCGTCATTGGCTGCAGAGCAAAGGCAACCAGGCGGGCTGTTCGTCTCTTCACCCGCGACGACGTTCACCCAGCTCACGGCAGATACGAAGATTCGGGGCCGGAGCAACGCCCCACCGATCCGCAACGCGGAGTAATCAGTGACCGGTACACCCCGGGAAACACGCAGAGTGATGGGATAGGCGTCTGTTCAACGCGTTGCCCGGCCCCCTGGGGAGGCGAGGGAGGCGTAGACGTCGATCAGGCGCTTGGTGATCACGTCGGGGTGGAACGTGCGCTCGTAGCGGCTCCTCGCCGCCCCGGCCGACAGGGGCGCCTCGGCAGAGGCCAGCGGCAACGCGGAGGCCAGCGCGTCGACCTCCGGCGCCACCACCCAGCCGGCCTCGCCGCGCTGCACCCCGGTCGGCAACGACACTCGGCCGTCGCCGGGCGCGGCGGTCGCCACCTCGGCCGGGCCGGTGCCGGCGGGCTCTCGTGGGGAGTCCGCGCCGACCAGGTACGGGATGCCACCGAGCGCGGTGCCGAGCACCGGGCGGCCGGCGGCCAGCGCCTCGATGATCACGGTGGGCAGCACGTCGTGCCAGGTGGACGTGGCCAGCACCACCGCGCTGTCGGCGAGCACGGCGCGTACCCCCGGGCGGTCGAGCTGGCCCAGATAGAGCACGTCGGGCCGCTCGGCGGCGGCCGCCTCGGCCAGCGGTCGCAGCTCGCCGTCACCGGCGATCCGCAGCGGGCCGAGCGCGCCCACCGGGTGCCGCCGCCACGCCGAGAGCAGCAGCTCCAGCCCCTTCTCCGGGCTGAGCCGGCCCATGAACAGGAAGCCGTTCCCGGGCGGCACCGGGGTCCCCGGGTCCGGCACCGCGTTCGGCTTGACCACGATCCGCTCGTCCGGGATGCCGTAGTCGCGCAGATGGTCGGCGACGGCCGTGGTGAGCGCGATGTAGCGGTCCACCGACTTCCAGGTGGGGCGGTGCACGGCGAGCGTGGTGGCCATCAGCGCGCTCTGCGCGCGGGAGTCGCGGTAGCAGCGGTGCACGATCGCCGGCACCCCCAGCGACCGGCCGCGGCAGTCCTGGCAGATCACGCCGTCGCGGAAGTAGAGGCCGGAGGAGCAGACCTGCCGGTAGTTGTGCACCGTCTGCACCACAGGCACGCCGCGCTTGTGCGCGGTCCGCACCACCCAGGGCGAGAGCAGCGGGTACGGGTTGTGCAGGTGCAGCACGTCCGGCCGGTGCTCGACCAGCAGGCGGTCGAGGTCGTGCTGGGCCTTCGGCGCCCAGATCGGCGAGATCGGCAGCAGCGCCTTGGCCGGCTTCGACATCGACGGGATCTCGTCGGAGCTGCGCAGGAACGGCAGCACCTCCACGCGCGCCGCGGTGAGCTGGGCGATCTCCGCGTCGACGATGGTGTTCTCACCGGACGGCTGGGCTTCCCGGTACCGGTTGTGCGCCACCACGATTCTCACGGGAGAAAAGGCTACCGTTGTCCCGTGCCTGAACTACCGGAGGTGGAAGCGCTCGCCGGTTACCTGCGCGAGCGGGCGGTCGGCCGGCGTGTCGAGCGGTTCGAGGTGGCCTCGATCAATGCGCTCAAGACGTACGACCCGCCGCCGAGCGCGGTGGCCGGCCGCACGGTCACCGGCGCGGGCCGGCACGGCAAGTTCCTGGATGTCCGTTTCGGCGACGACCTGCACCTGGTGGTCCACCTGGCCCGGGCGGGCTGGCTGCACTACCGGGAAGCCTTCCCGTCGGCGACACCGCTGCGGCCCGGCAAGGGCCCGATCGCGGTGCGGCTACGCCTCGACGACGGCTCCGGGTTCGACCTGACCGAGGCCGGCACGCAGAAGAAGCTGGCCGCCTATCTGGTCACCGACCCGGCCCTGGTGCCGGGCGTGGCGAAGCTGGGCCCGGACGCGCTGGCTGCCGACCTGCCCACGTTCGTCGAGCGGCTGCGCAGCCGCCGGGGGCAGGTCAAGGGCGTGCTGACCGACCAGTCGGTGCTGTCCGGCGTGGGCAACGCGTACTCGGACGAGATCCTGCACGCGGCGCGGCTCTCGCCGTTCGCGATCACCGATCGACTGACCGACGAGCAGCTCGCTGGATTGCACGCGGCGACCCGGGCGGTGCTCGGCGACGCGGTGCGACGGTCGGCGGGGCAGCGGGCCGCGGAGTTGAAGGGCGAGAAGCGCTCGGGCCTCAAGGTGCACGCCCGGAAGGGCCTGCCGTGTCCGGTCTGTGGTGACACCGTGCGGGAGGTGTCGTTCGCCGACTCCAGCCTCCAGTACTGCCCCACCTGCCAGACCGGCGGCAAGCCGTTGGCTGACCGAAGGTTGTCCCGCCTCGTACGGTGAGTAATCGCACCGGCCGATTACTGAGCGGAATCAGCCGGGGATCGCGGAAGGTCCCACTCGGCGGCTCTACCCGAGCCGTCATCCATCGGTATAGTGGCTCGGTCCCCGGCTTCACAACTGACTGGGAGCCGGCCAGATCCCACCCGAACGCGTGGGAGACTGGAACGGTGAGCGACCCGGGTCCTCACGGCGAGTGAGGGAACGGGTCATGCGGGAGGACATGGGTTGAGGTGACGACAAGCCTCCAGCGCCCGGTAACCGACACAGGCCGGAGCAAGAGCGTGCGGCACGTCGACAGCTTTGAGATCCAGCCGCCGACACCGCCGTCCCACAACGGCGTACCCCGGTCGGGGTGGGCTCGCGCCCGGCGTCGGGTCTCCCGCTGGCACCGCCCCTACATCGCGATCCTGCTGCTGCTCGACTTCGGAGCGGCGGCCCTGGCCAGCTTCCTGGCCGTGCAGATCTTCGAGCAGGCGGACTCCGGCTTCAAGAACTCACCGCAGGTGTGGTTCTACACGGTGGCGTTCCTGCTGCTGCCGCTCGGCTGGGTGCTCATCCTCTGGGGCAACCGGGCGTACGACCGGCGCTACCTGGGTCTCGGCCCGGACGAGTACAAGCGGGTGATCCGCTCCGGCGTGGCGGTCGCCGCCACCGTGTCGTTCCTGGCGTTCGCCACGGTGACGTCGCTGTCCCGGTGGACGGTCGGCTTCGCGCTGCTCGGCGCCCTGATGCTGATCCTCCTCGGCCGGATGATCGCGCGGGGCAGCCTGCACGCGCTGCGCCGCCGGATCGGGCAGGCCGGGCACCGGATGGTCCTGGTCGGCACGCTGCCGGAGTGCCTGGAGGTCTTCACCACGGTCACCCGCAACCCGGGTGTCGGTCTGGTGCCGGTGGCCATCCACCTGACCGACGGGTACGCGGCCGCCCGCGGCCTGGAGACCCCGGTCCCGGTCTACGCCGGTCGTGACGTGCTGGCCCTGGTCCGCGAGGTCGGCGGGGACACCATCGCGGTCTGCGGCTCGGCCAGCGCCGAGCCGGGTGAGCTGCGTCGGCTGGCCTGGCAGTTGGAGGGCTCCGGCGTCGACCTGGTGGTCGCGCCACAGCTCACCGACATCGCCGGCCCCCGGGTGCACATCCGCCCGATCGAGGGCCTGCCGCTGCTGCACGTCGAGGAGCCGACGCTCTCCGGCCCGGCGCTGCTGCTCAAGAGCCTGATGGACCGGGTCGCGTCCGGGCTGGGTCTGCTGCTGCTCTCCCCACTCTTCCTGGCCGTCGCGCTCGCCATCCGGATCTCCGACCCCGGCCCGGTGTTCTTCCGCCAGTCCCGGGTGGGGCACGAGGGGCGCACCTTCCGGGTCTGGAAGTTCCGCACCATGTACGTGGACGCCGAGGAGCGCCTGGCCGGTCTGGTCGACCAGAACGAGACCGACGGCATGATGTTCAAGATGAAGCAGGATCCCCGGGTCTTCCCGGTGGGCCGCTTCCTGCGGGCGTCGTCGCTCGACGAGCTGCCCCAGTTGATCAACGTGCTCTGGGGCGAGATGTCGCTCGTCGGCCCGCGCCCGCTGCCCGCCGACGACGGCGACTTCCTGGGCGACGTCCGGCGCCGGCTGCTGGTGCGGCCGGGCATGACCGGGCTGTGGCAGGTCTCCGGCCGCTCCGACCTCTCCTGGGACGAGGCGGTCCGGCTCGACCTCTACTACGTCGACAACTGGTCGCTGGCGTACGACCTGAGCATCCTGTGGCGGACCGTCGGGGTGGTGCTCGCCCGCAAGGGCGCGTACTAGCCTTCCCGGGGTGGGTGCCAACCTCTCGGCGGTCTTCGCGGTCGTCTCGCTGGTCACGGCGCTGGCCGCGGCGCTCTGGGCGGTGCTGCGGCTGCGTGCCCGCCGGGGCATCGCCACCGCGACCCAGCGGGCCACCTACGAGGTGCTGCACACCGCCGGCCTGGCCGCCGAGCCGCTGCGGGCCGGCCTGAGCGCGGCGGGCGCGGCGAAGGCCGTACGCCACCTGCGGGCCCTGGTGGGCGCGGCCGGGTTGGCGCTGACGGACCGGGACGTGCTGCTGGCCGTCGACGGCAGCGGCGCGCACCACGGCGACCAACTGACCGCGGCGGCCCGGCGGGTGGTCGAGGGCGGGCGCTCGACGGTGCTCCAGGAGTCGGAGCTGCACTGCGACCTGGTCGACTGCCCGGTACGCGGCGCGGTGGTGGCGCCGCTGAGCGCGGAGGGCCGGGTGGTCGGCGCGCTGGTCGCGGTGGCCGACGAGCGGCCGGCGCCGGGCCTGGTGCAGGCGACGCTGGAGACCGCGCACTGGGCGGGTGACCAGCTCGCCCTGGCCGAGCTGGACTCGTCGCGGGAGCGGCTGGCCCGGGCCGAGGTGCGCGCGCTGCGCGCGCAGATCAGCCCGCACTTCATCTACAACGCGCTCACCGCGATCGGCTCGTTCGTGCGCACCGACCCGGAGCGGGCCCGCGAGCTCATCCTGGAGTTCGCCGAGTTCACCCGCTACTCGTTCCGGGCGCACGGCGAGTTCACCACGTTGGCCGAGGAGTTGCGGTCGATCGACCGCTACCTGACCATCGAACGCGCCCGGTTCGGCGAGCGGCTCCAGGTGCGCCTGCAGATCGCCCCGGAGGTGCTGCCGGTGACGCTGCCGTTCCTCTGCCTCCAGCCGTTGGTGGAGAACGCGGTCCGGCACGGGTTGTCCCGCAAGCCGGGCACCGGCATGGTGAGCATCGAGGCCCGGGACGCGGGCGCCGAGTGTCACATCACGGTGGAGGACGACGGAGTGGGGATGGATCCGACCACGCTGACCGCGGGCATCGCGGAGGTGTCCGGCGTCGGCAGCGACCCGACCGACGACCCGGGGCAGCACGTCGGCCTCTCCAACGTCGACGAGCGGCTGCGGTCGGCGTTCGGGGACCGCTTCGGCCTGGTCGTCGAGACCGGCCTGGGTTCGGGTACGAAGGTCAGCATGCGGGTGCCGAAGTTCCATCCCGGCGTCCGGGTCTCCTCATGACGGTTACCGGCACCGGTTTCCTTCGGGTGCTGGCGGTGGACGACGAGCCACCGGCCCTGGACGAGCTGGCCTACCATCTGCGCGCCGATCCCCGGGTGGCCCGGCTGCACACGGCCGGCGACGCGACCGAGGCGCTGCGGGTGCTCCGCGACGACGACGTGGACGTGGTCTTCCTCGACATCCGGATGCCCGGGCTGGACGGCATGGAGCTGGCCCGGGTGCTGCGCCGGTTCGCCCGCCCCCCGGCGATCGTCTTCGTCACCGCGTACGACGACGGCGCGGTGGACGCGTTCGACCTGGGCGCCACGGACTACGTGCGCAAGCCGGTACGCGCCGAGCGGCTGGCCGAGTCGCTGCGCCGGGTGATGGGATCCCGGGTGGTGCCGTCGCATCCGGCCGCGCTGGCGAGGGCGGAGGAGGATCCCACCATCCCGGTCGAGTTGGCCGGCACCACCCGGATGCTGCCCCGCTCGGCGGTGCGGTGGGTGGAGGCGCAGGGCGACTACGCCCGGCTGCACACCGCGGAGGGCTCGCACCTGGTCCGGGTCTCCCTGGCCACGCTCGCCGAGCGGTGGGCGGACGCGGGTTTCGTCCGGGTCCACCGCTCCTATCTGGTGCAGTTGCGACTCATCGCCGAGCTGCGGCTGGTCAACTCCGGCTACGTGGTGGTGATCGACGGGACCGAACTGCCGGTGAGTCGCCGGCACACCCGGGAGCTGAAGGACAAACTGGTGCGCGCCGCCAAGCAGGACTGGGGTCGCTGAATCCACAGTCGAATTCGCCGTTACGGCTGATCGACGCGTGTCACACCTCGTACCTATCCTTGCCGAGCCGATCCCGAACGGGGCGCGGGGGGCGGTGTGGGCGGAGCCTGCGCGGGGTCGCCCCACCACGCTCACGTTGGGACGCAGATGCGTTTTTCCCTCGCACGTCGTGCCGCCACCGCGGCCGTCGTCGCCGGTTTCCTCGTCCTGCCCGGGTCAGCCCCGGCGCAGGCCGCGGAGACCAGCACGGTCAGCGGACGGCTGACCACCAGCGCCGGTGCCGGCGCCGCCGACGCCCAGGTCGAGGTCTTCGACGCCGACAGCTATGCCACCGCCGGCTGGACCACCACCGACGGCGACGGCCGGTGGTCGGTCGGCGGACTGGAAGCCGGGCGCTACATCGTCGGCTTCCACCCGGTCGGCCAACCGGACCAGTACTACCGGCAACAGACCCAGATCTGGGACGCCGACCCGGTGACCGTCGGCAGCGGCGAGACCGCCACGGCCGACGACCAACTCCGCGCCACCGGGCTGCTCACCGGGCGGATCACCGACGCCGGCGGCGCGCCCGTCGCCTGGCTCAGCGTCTTCGCCGACCAGCCCGACAACTCCGCGCACGCCTACGGGTCGACCGACGAGGACGGCCGCTTCCGGATCGCGGCGACACCCGGCTCCTACACCCTGTCCTTCCGGCCGATCGAGGGTTCCTACCAGACCCAGTACGCCCCCGGAAAGCTCGACGAGGTCGACGCCGGCCGCTACCGGGTGACCGCCGACGAGGAGACCGTGGTCGAGGAGACTGTGCTGCCCACCGGCAGCCTGACCGGCCGCTTCACCACCACGGCCGGCGCGCCGCTCGCCTCCGCCCAGGTCGCGGTCAACACCGCCAACATGTACGGCGGGGTCGACGCCGTGACCGGGGCCGACGGCACCTTCACCGTCCCGGCGCTGCTGGCCGGCTCCTACAAGGTGCGCTTCGAGTCCGGCGAGCGGACGCAGTACTACCGCGGCAAGCTCGACTACGCCGACGCCAACCTCGTGGTCGTGCGGGGCGGCCAGCGGACCCGGATCGCCGACGCGCTGCTCGGCACCGGCTCCGTGCGGGTTCGTGCCGTCGACTCGGTGAGCGGGGCGCCGGTGGCCGACTTCTGCGTCGAGTCGGAGGAGACGTGCAGCCGGGGCACCGGGGCCGTCACCCTCACCGGCCTGCCGCAGGGCCGGCACGAGATCTACGTCTACACGCCGGACCGCCTGCACTTCGCCCGCCGCATCACGGTGCGGGTAGTGGCCGGCGAGACGACCGAGGTCGCTCCGCAGCTGCGCCCTGGCGCGCTCGTCAGCACCACGATCGTCGACCGGGCCACCGGACGGCCGGTGGCCGACGTCTGCCTCGACGCCTTCCTGCCCAAACAGGCCGGATTGGTGGACGGGCACGGCAACTGCAGCGACCAGGGCGGCCGGATCAAGGTCGGTCCGCTGGTCGCCGGCTCCTACCGGCTCTTCGCCGACCCGGGCGACGCCCCCTACGGTCGGCAGTGGGTGGGCGCCGAGGGCGGCACCGGTGACGAGCGGCAGGCTGCGACCGTCACCGCGACCGTCGGCACGGTGACCTCCGGGCCGCAGGTCCGGCTCGACCCGGCCGGCCGGATCACCGGCACGGTCACCGACGCGGCCACGGGCAAGCCCGCGAAGTCGGTCGACGTCTCGGTGCTGACCGGCCACCCCGGCGTGGGCGTCAACGACGCGACCACCGACGACCAGGGCCGCTACACGCTCGACCGGCTGGGCCCGTACGACTGGCCGGTGGTGTTCAGCGCCCACCCGTACGCCGCCCACTGGTCCGGTGACGCGGTCAGCCGCTACACCGCCACTCCGGTGACGGTGACCGCCGGGGGAACCGCGACACACGACACCGCCATGCGCGCCGGCAGCACGGTGACCGGCACGTTCACCAACCCGGACGGCGCGCCGTTCACAGGCGGCTATGTGATCGCGCGGAGCGCCGACACCGGCGACGTCGCCGGGTCCGGCTGGATGTCCGACGGCCGGTTCACGTTCCAGGTGACCGGTAGGCAGCGCGTCTACTTCACCTACAACGTCAGCTACGCCGGGCAGGACTACTCCGGCCGCTACCTGGTGACCAACCCGGACGGCACCCGCAAGCTCGGAGTGTTCGTCGTGCCGGCCGCCGGCGCGCTCACCGCGAACCTGACGGTCCCGACCAACTGATCCGGGCACGTGTGGGGCCGGCCCGGTCGGGCCGGCCCCGTACGTGGGGTCGTGCCGTGGCCCCGAGCTTCCGGATGACGTCAGAAGATGTCGGCGACCGGCAGGACGATCGGGAACGGGTGCTCGGTGCGGTAGGTGTCCGCCGCGGAGAGGACTGCCGACTCGCGGTAACCGGCCCCGACGTGCTCCAACACGGTGACGGTCTGCTTGCGCGGCTCCACGAGCCAGTAGCGCGGGATGCCGGCCACGCCGTATTCGTGGCGCTTGAGCACCAGGTCTCGGCCGGCGTTGCCGGGTGAGACGACCTCGACCACGAGCAGCACGTCGGCCGGGGCGAGCGCCGGGCCGCCCCGTTCCAGGGCGTCCTCGTGGGCGACGAAGAGGTCGGGCACGAAGTAGGAGGAGCGCTTCGCGCTGACCCCGACGTCCTGCCCGACGAACAGGCCACCTGGGGCCTGCCGGTCCAAGAGCCGGCGGAGGCGGTTGGCGATCGCCCCGTGGCGGACGTCCGCGTGTGGGGACACGAGCAGGCTCCCGTCGAAGATCTCGTAGTCCTGGCCGTCCTCGGGGAGGTCCTGGAGGTCGTCGACCGTCCAGGCGTCACCGCTGCCGGGCCGTGCCGGGCTGGTCACTGTCACACCTCCTCTCTACCGGCTCACCCTGACATCCGGTCCGGTCGTCCACAACGACTCCACGCTCATCCACCGGGTTGTCCACAGGAGCGGCGGGTTATCCACAGGTTGTGCACAGGGCGTCCGTGCTGCGCTTGACATTCGCGCCGGGCAGGCGAGACTGCCGGGGATGACCGCAGCCGAGGAGTCGCAGGCGGCGGGCCGGCCGGTGGAGGCGGTCCCCAGCCCTCGCACGCCCCCGCAGCGGACCCGGATCGTGCTGGCCGAGGTGTCCCGCACCGGCAACCGGGCCGACCGCACCCGCTCCGAGCTGGCCCAGCAGACCCGGGTCGGCGAGACGCTGGTGCAGGGCCTGATGCGCGCCCAGCTCTCGCTCGCCCTCCGGCTGAGCCTGCTGGTGCTGATCGGGCTGGGCGGGCTGCCGTGGCTGTTCGCCATCGCGCCCACCGTCGGCCGGGTCACCGTGCTCGGGGTCAACCTGCCGTGGCTGCTGCTCGGGGTGGCCGCCTTCCCGTTCCTGATCGTCGTCGGCTGGGCGTACGTGCGGCTGGCGGAACGCAACGAGCAGGACTTCGTCGACCTGGTCCAGCGGCCGGAGCGCTGATGGGCAACGGCTACGTGGTCCCGGCGATCGTCGCGGTCACCCTGGTCACCGTCGGCATCGGCTTCTACGGGCTGCGGCTGGCCCGCACCACCTCCGACTTCCTTGTCGCGTCCCGGGCGGTCAGCCCGACCTGGAACGCGGCCGCGATCGGCGGGGAATACCTGTCCGCGGCGAGCTTCCTCGGCGTGGCCGGGCTGATCCTCAAGTACGGCGTGGACGTGCTCTGGTACCCGGTCGGCTTCGCCGCCGGCTACCTGGCGCTGCTGCTGTTCGTGGCCGCGCCGCTGCGCCGCTCCGGAGCGTTCACCCTGCCGGACTTCTGCGAGGTGCGGCTCGACTCGCGCCGGCTGCGCACGCTCGCCACCGTCTTCGTGATCTTCATCGGCTGGCTCTACCTGGTGCCGCAGTTGCAGGGCGCCGGGCTGACCCTGGCCACGCTGACCGGCTCGCCCTACCCGGTCGGTGCGCTGCTGGTGGCCGTGGTGGTGACCGCCAACGTGGCGCTGGGCGGCATGCGGGCGATCACCTTCGTGCAGGCGTTCCAATACTGGTTGAAGCTGACCGCGCTCGCCGTACCCGCGATCTTCCTGGCGTTGCAGTGGCAGGCCGACGCCCGCCCGGCGGTGACGCCGCCCGACGGGCCGGCGTTCCGGACCGCGACCACCGTGGTCGTCGAGCACCGCGCCACGCTCACCCTGCCCGACGGCGACGTCCGGGAGGTACGCCCCGGCGACCGCCTCGACTTCGCCGCCGGCGACCCGGTGCCGGAGGTGTCCGGCGCGGCCATCGCCGCCACCGACTGGCTGCTGCCGGACACCGCCGGGGACGACGACCGCAGCCTGTTCGCGACCTACTCGCTGATCCTGGCCACGTTCCTGGGCACCATGGGGTTGCCGCACGTGCTGGTGCGCTTCTACACCAACCCCGACGGCGCCGCCGCCCGGCGCACCACGCTCGTCGTGCTGGCGCTGGTCGGCGTCTTCTACCTGCTGCCCACGATCTACGGCGTGCTGGGCCGCATCTACACCCCGCAACTGCTGGTCACCGGCCAGACCGACGCCGTGGTGGTGCTGCTGCCCGGCGCGGCGCTCGGCGACGGCGCGACCGGCCGGCTGCTCGCCGCGCTGGTCGCCGCCGGAGCGTTCGCGGCCTTCCTCTCCACCTCGTCCGGCCTGCTCACCAGCGTGGCCGGGGTGATCTCCACGGATGTGCTGGGCCGCGGCTCGGTACGCGGCTTCCGGCTCGCCACGGTGATCGCCGGCGCGGTGCCGGCGGTGCTCGCGTTGAACGTCTCCGGGCTGGACGTCTCGCAGGTGGTGGGGCTGGCCTTCGCTGTCGCCGCGTCGAGCTTCTGCCCGCTGCTGGTGCTGGGCATCTGGTGGCGCGGGCTGACCGACCTGGGTGCCGCCGCCGGGGTGCTGGTCGGCGGCGGGGCGGCGATCGGCGCGGTGCTGCTCACCGTGCTCGGGCCGCCGCTGAGCGGGTGGCCGGCGACGCTCACCACCCAGCCGGCCGCGTGGACGGTGCCGCTGGCGTTCACCGTGATGGTGCTGGTCTCGATGGCCAGCCGCCGTCGCCTGCCCCGCGACGTCGGCACCACCATGCTCCGGCTGCACACCCCGGAGTCGCTGCGCCTGTGAGCGCGTACCCCTCAGGTATGACGGGAAGATCGTCCTGCGGCCGGAGTGCGGGCTGGCCGGGGCGGGCTACCGTCGAGTGCATGACCGATCAGCACCCGGCCCTGCACCTCCGTGGCCTGGCCAAGCGCTTCGACACCAAGGTCGCGGTGGCCGGTGTCGACCTGGCCGTGCCGACCGGCTCGTTCTACGGCCTGCTCGGCCCGAACGGGGCCGGCAAGACCACGACCCTCTCCATGGCCGTCGGCCTGCTGCGGCCCGACGCCGGCGAGGCCCGGGTCCTCGGGTACGACGTCTGGGCCGACCCGGTGCGCGCGAAGAGCCTGCTCGGCGTGATGCCGGACGGCGTACGCCTCTTCGACCGGCTGAGCGGGGCGGAGCTGCTGGCGTACCACGGTCTGTTGCGCGGCATGGACCCGGCGGTGGTCGACCAGCGGGCGGCGGAGCTGCTCGACGTGCTGGCGCTCACCGACGCGGGCCGCACGCTCGTGGTCGACTACTCGGCCGGCATGAAGAAGAAGATCGGCCTGGCCTGCGCGCTGCTGCACGGCCCGCGCCTGCTGGTGCTCGACGAGCCGTTCGAGGCGGTCGACCCGGTCTCGGCCGCGCTGATCCGGGACATCCTGCACCGCTACGTGACCGGCGGCGGCACGGTGGTCTTCTCCAGTCACGTGATGGAGGTGGTCGAGCGGCTCTGCTCGCACGTGGCGATCCTGGCCGACGGCACCATCAAGCGGGTCGGCACGCTGGCCGAGGTGCGCGGCGACCGCTCGCTGGAGGACGTGTTCGTCGAGGTCGTCGGCGGCCGGACCGCTACCGGCGAGGAGCTGTCGTGGCTGTCCCGGTGACCGCCACCGAGCGGCCGCTCGGGACCGTCCCGCCCCGCCACTTCGTCCGGCTGAAGCTGCGGGTGCTCGGCAACAACTTCCGCGGCCAGGCGTGGCGGATCGCGTTGTTCGTGGTGGGTGTGCTGGTCGGGCTCTGGTTCGCCGCGGGCGGTTTCCTCCTGTTGGCCGCGCCCGGCCTGGCCGGCGAGCCCCGGTACGCGCTGATGACCGCCGCGTTCGGCGGCGGCGTGCTGACGCTCGGTTGGCTGCTGCTGCCGCTTGTCTTCTTCGGTGTGGACGAGACGCTGGACCCGGCCCGGTTCGCGCTGCTGCCGCTCTCCCGCCGCACCCTGGTCACCGGGCTGCTGGCCGCCGCCCTGATCAGCGTCCCCGCGGTGGCCACGGTGCTGACCGTGGCCGGGCTGGTGGTCACCGCCGGCGCGCTGGGCGGGTGGGTGGCCGCGCTGCTCGGCGCGGCCGGGGTGGTCGTCGGGGTGCTGGTCTGCGTGGCCGGGGCCCGCGCGGTGACCAGCGCGTTCGCCACCATGCTGCGGTCCCGTCGGGTACGCGACCTGGCCGCCGTCCTGCTCGCGGTGCTGGCCGCCCTGCTCGGTCCGCTGCAACTGCTCGTGCTCGCCGCGGTGCGGAACGCCGACTGGGACCGGCTGGCCGGGGTGGCCCGGGTGGTGGGCTGGACGCCGTTCGGCGCGCCCTGGACGGTAGGCGTGGACGTGGCCGAGGGCCGGGCCGGCGCGGCGGTGGTGAAGCTGCTGATCGGCGTGGCCACGCTCGGCGTACTCCTGCTCTGGTGGTCGCGGTCGCTGGAGTCGGCGATGGTCGGCGCGGTGAGCGCCGGGCCGGCGAAGGCCCCGCGTGGCGCGGTCGGCGGCGCGGTCGCGCAGCTCTTCCCACGCGCGGTCGGCTGGGCGCGGCGGGACCGGTTCGGCGCGCTGGTGGCTCGCGAGTGCCGCTACTGGTGGCGGGACGCCCGACGGCGGGCCAACCTGATCACCGTCGCGGTGGTCGGCGTGTTCGTGCCGGTGATGGTCAACCTGGGTGGCGCCTCGTTCAGCACCGAAGCCGGCACGTCGTTCGGCGAGTCCGCCGCCGACCCGTCCCCGGTGCTGGTCAGCATCTCCATGGTCTTCGTCGGGGTGCTCGCCTCGGTGACGCTTGCCAACCAGTTCGGTTTCGACGGCAGCGCGTACGCCGCGAACCTGGTCGCCGGCGTGCCCGGGCGGGTGGAGCTGCGCGCCCGGATGGCGGCGTTCTCGCTCTACGTGGTGCCGATCCTGCTTGTGGTCGCGGTGGTGCTGGGCACCGTGCTGGGGCGACCGGAGTGGCTCGGGGTGATGGCCGGCGCGCTGTTCGCCGCGTACGGCTGCGGGCTGGCGATCAACAGCTTCATCTCGGTGCTGGGCGCCTATTCGCTGCCCGAGACGAGCAACCCGTTCGCCATGAACACCGGCGCGGGGATCGCGAAGAGCATGTTCACGCTGCTGTCCATGCTCTCCTCGACGGTGGCGGCGGTGCCGTTCGTGGTGGCCGCCGGCCTGCTCGGCGACGTCTGGCTGTGGCTGGCGCTGCCGGTCGGCCTGGCGTACGGCCTGGGCGCGGCGCTGCTCGGCGCGTACCTGGCCGGGGACGCGCTGGACCGCCGGCAGCCGGAGCTGCTGGCCGCGGTCACGCCGAGACGCTGATGCCTGTCGTCGAGGCGGTCGTCACCGTGCCGGTCCCGCCGGAGCTGGCGTTCGCCGTCTCCCAGACCGTCGCCCCGGTGCGCTACCGGTGGGACCCGTTCGTCCGGGAGCAGCACTTCGAGGACGGCGCGACCCGGCCGGGTCGGGGCGTGCGCACCTTCACCCGTTCCCGGCACGGCCTGACCATGGTCAGCGAATACGTCTCCTGGGCGCCGCCGACGAACGTGGGCATGAAGATGGTCCGCGGGCCGTGGTTCTTCGAACGGTTCGGCGGCGGGTGGCGCTTCGCGCCCGGCCCGCAGCCGGGCACCACGGTGGCCACCTGGCGCTACAACTTCCGGTGCCGCCCGGCCTTCCTGCGGCCGGTGGCCGAGCGGGTCGGCGTCTGGCTGCTGGGCCGGGACATCCGCCGCCGCATCGCCGGGTACGCGGCCGGCTGCGCCGACCCGGAGGTGCTGGCGGCCGCCCGCCGCTCCCTGCCCGGCTAGAGCGTGTCGGGTAGGTCCCGGGGGAGTGGATCGACGGTGAGATTGAGGAGCTCCAGACCGGCGACGGGCTCGAAGCCGATGGCGGTGTAGAGCTTCAGGGCCGGGCTGTTGTCCGACTCGGTCTGAAGTGACACGCGGAGAGCGCCGGCGACACGCGCGCCGTGAATGGCGTGGTGAAGGAGGGCGCTCGCGACGCCGGTGCGGCGATGGTGCGCGGCCACGTAGAGGTCGCGGATCGACCATGCGGTGCCCAGCCTGAGCGACGCCGGCATGGTCGCCATGGTGATGAAGCCGCAGACCTGATCGGCCCGGATGGCTGCGGCGACGGCGAGCCGGTGCTGTCCGAGCTGGTCGCGGAGCCAGGAGGCGGTGCCCGCCGGGGACGACGGCTGACCGTAGTGCACCCGGTAGGCGTCGAACAGGCTGGCTACCTGGTCGAACGCCGGGTGGTCCGGGACTACGCGCACGATGGTCGTCACGCCGCAAGTGTGGCCGACTGAGTGGCCGGAAGTCAGCGCTCGACGAGGCTCTACTTTTGGGCGGTATGACTGGGAGTCATAATTATGACTTCCAGTCATACCGCCGAGAAGTGGTCCCTTTTTCGACGCCGGACGGGGCGGCTACGCGCTGCGGCGCATCGCGGCGTAGACGTGGTGTCCCTCGCCCACGCTGAGCACGTTCACCAGCTCCCAGCCGTAGTTCGACAGGTGCTCGACGGCCTCCATCAGCGGCGGGAAGCCGCTGCTGCCCCACTTGTGGCGCGCGATGATCATCAAATGCCGGTGCGGGTAGGCGCGCAGGTCGACCTGGCCGCCGAGGATGGCGTCCGCGGTGATGACGCGCTCCTGGGCGAGCTTCTGCGGGGGTACGAGAGCCATGCCCCGCAGGGTAGGCGCGTCAGTCGAGCGGCGCCCGGTGGAGGTGCGCGACCAGGGAGCGCCAGGCGTCGGGGGTGAAGGCGAGGGCGGGGCCAGACGGGTCCTTGCTGTCCCGGACCAGCACCACCCCGGGCAGGTTCCCGGCCACCTCGACACAGTTGCCGGCATTGTCGGAACGCGACGACTTGTACCACTGCGGCTGCTTCACGGCGTCACCTTCAACTTGTGGATGAGATCGAGCGAGGCGCGCTCCGGCAGCGCCTCCCCGAGCAGGATCTCCCACTTGCGCAACATCACCCGGATCCACTCGGGGTGGTCGGCGATCTGCCCGCGAGCCGGATTGTCGAGGCAGAGCATGTGCTCGCCGTCCGACAACTCGGCAATGGCGAATCCGCCACCCAGCGAGAGGTGCGCGCCGATGTCGAGGGGCAGGACGTGCAGGCGCACCCGGGGATGCTCCGCCGCGTCGAGCAGCCGGGCGAGCTGACCGTTCATGACCCCCGGCCCGCCGATGGACCGCTGCAATGCACTCTCGTCCACGATGAAGACGCACTCCGGTGGATCGCCCTTCTCCAGCACCTTCTGCCGCGCCATGCGTAGCGCCAGCAACTCCTCTACTCGGTCCTTCGAGTAGAGGCGGCCTGCCTCGAAGATGGCTCGGGCGTACTCCTCGGTCTGCAGCAGGCCGGGGATGGCGCACGGCTCGACGTTGCGCAGCAGTACCGCCTGGTCTTCGTATCCCTGCCACGGCAGGAACCACGACGGCGAGCGGTCGCTGTCGTGCTCCTTCAGCAGGCTGGCGAGGAGGCCGCCGGTGCCGAGGGCCTGGTCGGCGGCGGCCGCGAACTCCATCGTGGGCCGGCGGCGGCCGGTCTCGATGGCGGCGACCGTTGACGGGCTCCACCGGATGGTCGCCGCCAGCGCCTCCTGCGAGACGTCCGCCCCCGCGCGAGCGGCCTTCAACGCCCGGATCCACACCTCGATGTCCATCCTCACCTCGCCGGTAAGTACGCGACCGCGCTCCGTAGTAGCCCCTGGCATCCTCCCCCGCTGATCCGACCGAGTCCAGGGTGGAGGCACGCGGCCCGGCTGGTGGAGGCGATGACCCGGCGGCCGGTCCTGCGACGGTTCGCCCCGACCGTTCCCGCCGGGGCGAACCCTCTTCCAGGGAGGCGCGAATGCGAAGAGGACGGGGAGATCTTGGAAGGAAAGTGCCCCTGGAGGGGCCTGGATCTTCCAAGATCGGCACGGGGCGGGCACACCTGCCGATGCGGCCGGCGTGGCGGTGCCGGGCGTGCGGGGCGCCGTGGCCGTGTCAGCCGGCCCGACTCGGGCTGCTGCGCGAGTTCCGGGGCGACCGAAGCGCATTGCTGTTCCATCTCGGCTCGCTGCTGGCCGAGGCATACACGCAGCTCAGCGGTGCCGCCAATCTGCACGAGCGCTTCCTCGGGTGGGCCCGAGCCCCGGGCGGCACAATGTTTCACGTGAATCATGAGCAGCCGGGTGCCGAGATCCATCACACCGATCCGTTCGCGGTGCCGACCGGGCAGCGCTCGCCGGTACGCCGGCTGCGTGGCCGGCTGGCCGCCCCGGTGACGCTCTGGACCGCGCCCGGCCCGGCCGGGCTGACGGTCTCGTCCACGCTGGTGGCGGAAGGGGAGCCGGACCGGCTGCTCGGCCTGGTCGATCCCGAGTCGGAGCTGTGGGCGGCGGTCGAGGACGCCGGGCGGTTCGCGGTCGCTCCGCTGGGCCCGCGCCACCGGCAGCTCGCCGACCGTTTCGCCGGCCTGTTCCCGTCACCCGGCGGCCTGTTCGCGCAGGACGCGTGGACCGAGACGCCCTACGGGCCGGTCCCGACGGACGCTGGCGGTTGGGCGGGGTGCCGGCTCGACGCGGCCCGGGAGTACGGCTGGGGCCTGCTGGTCGAGGCCACCGTCGAAACGGTCGACCTGCGCGAGGACGCCCCGCCCCTGCTGCACCACCGAGGCCGCTATCGCGAGCTGGCCGACTAGACCGGCACGGGGTGGCCGATTCGACAGGTACGCCCCGTGCAGCGCGGTGCAACCATCTCTCCATGACGCAGAAGAGGGTTCTGCTCTCCGGCGCCGGGATCGCCGGTGCGACCGCGGCGTACTGGCTCGCCCGCACCGGCTGGCAGGTCACCGTGGTCGAGAAGGCCGCCGGGGTCCGATCGAGTGGCAACCCGGTCGACGTACGCGGCGAGGCGGCATCGGTGGTCCGGCAGATGCAGCTCTGGCCCCGACTCCAGGAGGCCGCGACCGGGGTGAGCCGGTTGGTGGTCCTGGATGCCGGCGGCCACCGACGGGCCGTGGTCGGCACCCGGCAGACGGCTGACGCCGGGTCGGAGGTCGAGGTCGCCCGGTCCGTTCTCGCGGGGACCCTCCTCGACGCCGCGCGCGACCAGGCCGAGGTCATCGTTGGCGACTCGATCGCCGCGCTCACCCAGGACGCCGATGGCGTCGATGTCCGCTTCGAGCAGGGGAGCCCTCGACGGTTTGACCTGGTCCTCGGTGCGGACGGTCTGCACTCGGCGGTGCGGCGCCTGGCCTTCGGGCCGGAACAACGCTTCGCCAACCCGTTCGGGATGTACGTCGGGACGATGCGCACCAGCATCAGTGGCGGCGACCCGCACGAAGTGCTGCTGTTCAACCGGCCCGGGATCTCGCTGTCGATCCATCCGGCCGGCGGCAGTCCACTCGCCGCGTTCATCTTTCGAAGCGGGGAGCCGTACGACCACCACGACCGGGAGGCGGCAAAGCGCCTGGTGCGGGCCGCCTACGCGGGCAAAGGATGGGTGACCGACCAGGCGGTCGCCGACTGGCTCGTGGCCGACGACGTCTACTTCGACGCGGTCACCCGGATCGTCATGCCGTCCTGGGCGCGGGGCCGGGTCGTCCTGCTCGGGGACGCGGCCGACTGCATCTCCCTGCTGGGGGAGGGCTCCAGCAACGCCATCGTCGCCGCGAAGGCCCTTGCCGACGCGCTCGCCGAGCATCCCGGGCAGCACGGCGCCGCATTCGCCGCCTACGAAGCGACCCATCGCCGTCGGCTGCGGTCCTTCCACCGTCGAGCCGGACTCATCTCCCACTTCCTGGTTCCCGCCACGGACCTCGGTCTCCGGGTGCGGAACACGGGTTTGCGACTGACGTCGCTGTTCGCCCGTCCATGACGAACCGGGCAGTCGGTGCCCGCCGTCCGATGGGCACCACCGAGAGCGCGACCGGTTAGCGGAGTGACGTGGGTCACTCGGCGCAGTGAGGACGCCGTTGGGCGCAGGGGGCAGCCGGTGCCCGGCTGAGCCTTTCGCGGTGGGAAGCGCGCTCTCTAGCGTGCGCGGAAATTCCCCACGCCTGCGAAGGTGGTGATCCACAGATGTCCACGGACACACCCGCGTCCGCACCCTCCGAGTCGACGGCGGACCGGTACCTAGCCGTCCAGCGGTCGGACGAGTTCGCCGGGTTGCGGCGCGCGCTGCGCGGCTTCGTCTTCCCGATGACCGTCGCGTTCTTCCTGTGGTACGCGCTCTACGTCATCCTCTCCGCGTACGCGCGGGGATTCATGGGCACGAAGCTGGTCGGCAACATCAACGTCGCCCTGGTCTTCGGCCTGCTCCAGTTCGTCTCCACGTTCGTCATCGCTTGGCTCTACTCGCGGTTCGCCAACCGGCGGATCGACCCGGTCGCCGACCGAATCCGCGCCGAGATGGGGGAGGTGACCCATGAACACGGTCCTCGCGGCTGAGGCGGGCAGCACCACCGCCCGGAACCTCACCATCACGCTGTTCCTGATCTTCGTGGCGATCACCCTGGCGATCACCGTGTGGGCCAGCCGGCAGACCAAGACCGCCACCGACTTCTACGCCGGTGGGCGCTCGTTCTCCGGCTTCCAGAACGGCATGGCGATCGGCGGCGACTACATGTCCGCCGCGTCCTTCCTGGGCATCGCCGGCATCATCGCCCTCTACGGGTACGACGGCTTCCTCTACTCGATCGGGTTCCTGGTCGCCTGGCTGGTAGCGCTGCTGCTCGTCGCCGAACTGCTGCGCAACTCCGGCCGGTACACGATGGCGGACGTCCTGGCGTTCCGGATGCGGCAGCGGCCGGTCCGGACCGCGGCTGCGGTCTCCACCATCACCGTGTCGATCTTCTACCTGCTGGCCCAGATGGTCGGCGCCGGCGCGCTGGTGGCGCTGCTGCTCGGCATCAAGCCGGGCACCACGTTCCTGGGCATGGACGCCGACACCGCCAAGATCGCCACCATCATCCTGGTCGGCGCCCTGATGATCATCTACGTGACGGTCGGCGGCATGAAGGGCACCACGTACGTCCAGATCGTCAAGGCGTTCCTTCTGATGAGCGGCGCGCTGGTGATGACGCTGCTGGTGCTCGCGAAGTACAAGTTCAACCTGTCCTCGCTGCTCGGTGACGCGGCCGACGCCTCGGGCAAGGGAGCGGCCTTCCTCGAACCCGGGCTGCGCTACGGCGTGGAGACACCCGGCGACGCGCTGAAGACGTTCTACAGCAAGATGGACCTGCTCTCGCTCGGCATCGCGCTGGTGCTCGGCACGGCCGGCCTGCCGCACATCCTGATCCGCTTCTACACCGTGCCGACCGCGCGCGCGGCCCGCAAGAGCGTGCTCTGGGCGATCGGCATCATCGGTGCGTTCTACCTGCTCACCCTGGCCCTGGGCTTCGGCGCGGCGGCGATCGTCGGCGGGCAGGCGATCACCGCCCAGGACAAGGCGGGCAACACGGCCGCGCCGCAGCTCGCCGAGGCGCTCGGCGTGGACTTCTTCGGCGGCAACCTGGGCGGCGCGACACTGTTGGCGATCATCGCGGCGGTCGCGTTCGCCACGATCCTCGCGGTGGTCGCCGGGTTGACGTTGGCGTCGTCGTCGAGCCTGGCGCACGACTTCTACGCCAACGTCATCAAGCGGGGGGAGACGTCGGAGCGGCAGGAGGTGAACGTCGCCCGGATCTCCGCGCTGGTGATCGGCGCGGTCTCGATCGTACTGTCGATCTTCGCGCAGAACCTCAACGTGGCGTTCCTGGTCGCGTTGGCCTTCGCGGTCGCCGCCTCCGGCAACCTGCCGGCGATCCTCTACAGCCTGTTCTGGAAGCGGTTCAACACCTCGGGCGCGGTCTGGTCGATCTACGGCGGCCTGCTCGCCGCGGTGCTGCTGGTGTTCTTCTCGCCTGTCGTCTCCGGCGCGCCGACGGCGATGTTCCCGGACCACGACTGGCACTGGTTCCCGCTGTCCAACCCGGGCATCATCTCGATCCCGTTCGGCTTCCTGTGCGGCTGGCTCGGCACGATCCTGTCCAAGGAGCGTGACGACGACAAGTACGCGGAGCTGGAGGTGCGCTCGCTCACCGGCGCGGGCGCGCACTGACCGACACGGTCGGGAGGCGGGGCCCTGCCACAGGCGGGGGCCCCGCCTCACCTGTATAGGGTGGCGGGCATGAAGGTCGCTCCCCGGTTCGGCGCCGGTCACCGCATCCTCGTCACCGGCGGCGCCGGCTTCGTCCCGTCCCACCTGGTCGACCGGCTCGTCGAGCGCGGCTGCACCGTGGTGGTGCTGGACAACTTCGTCACCGGGTCCAAGGACAACGTGGCCCACCTGCTGGAGAAGCCGACCTTCACGCTCGTCGAGGCGGACATCTCCGACGGCCTGCCCACCGACCACCCGGCGATGGCCGAGCGGTTCGACGCGATCCTGCACATGGCGTCCCCGGCCAGCCCGACCGACTTCGAGAAGCTCCCGGTGGAGATCCTCCGGGTCGGCTCGGTGGCCACGCTGGCCCTGCTGGAGCGGGCCACCGCCGACGGCGCGCGGTTCCTGATGGCCTCCACCTCCGAGGCGTACGGGGACCCGAAGGAGCACCCGCAGCGGGAGACGTACTGGGGCAACGTCAACCCGATCGGCATCCGGAGCGTCTACGACGAGGCGAAGCGCTTCTCCGAAGCGGCCACCATGGCCTACCACCGCAGCCGGGGCACGGACACCGCGATCGTGCGGATCTTCAACACGTACGGCCCGCGGATGCGCCCGGACGACGGCCGCGCCATCCCGACCTTCATCTCCCAGGCGCTGCGCGGCGAGCCGATCACCGTGCACGGCACCGGCAACCAGACCCGGTCCATCTGCTACGTCGACGATCTGGTGCGGGGCATCCTGCTGCTGCTCGACTCGACGCAGACCGGCCCGATCAACTGCGGCACCGAGCACGAGATGTCGATGCGGCAACTGGCCGAGACGATCGTGTCACTCACCGGAAGCAGCTCCGAGGTGAGCTACATCACCCGCGCCTCGGACGACCCGGAGATGCGCCGCCCCGACCTGACGCTCGCCCGTGAACTGCTCGGATACGAGCCGACGGTGACGCCCGAAGACGGCCTCGGACGCACGATCGCGTACTTCCGCGAGCGGCTAGGGTACTGAGCCCGGCTGTCAGCCGGCTGGAAGCCGCGCGCGCCTGAGGGCGGCGGTGGACCGACCGACCTACCCTCGGTTACATGTCAGCGACCTCGTCTGCCGGCGTCCCCCTCTCCCGCCCCCTGAACCGGGGCGCGGGCCGCGCCCAGGTTCCCGGCTCCGGCCGGGACGGCACCGCGCGCGCCCGGGCCACCGAAACCCGCTGGTACCCGTCGTACGACGAGGCGCCCCGCTCGGGCGGCCCCGGCGGGCCGGGCGGACCGGGCGGTCCCGGTGGGCCGGGGGGCGGCTCCGGGGGGCAGGGGCGACGCCCCCGTCCCCGCTGGGGTCGGATCGGCCTGGTGGCCGGCGTGGCGGTGCTGGTGCTGGCGTTGCTCGGCGGCGTCGGCGCATGGTTCTACGCCCGCAATCTCAACGACGACCTGGCGCGCACCGACCCGTTCTCGGAGATCACCGGGGGTCGGCCGGCCAAGCAGGTCGACGGCGCGTTCAACATCCTGCTCGTCGGCAGCGACTCGCGCGACCCGGACGCGCCCGTCGACGGCGCCGGCAAGTGGCGGGCGGACACGCTGATCGTCATGCACATCCCGGCCGACCACAAGAGCGCCTACCTGGTCTCCGTGCCGCGTGACCTGTACGTGCCGATCCCGGAGAGCGCCGGCGCGTCCTGCGACTCCGGCTCCCGTAACAAGATCAACGCGGCGTTCGCGTTCGGCGGGCTGCCGCTGGCGGTCAAGACCGTGGAGTGCTTCACCGACGTACGCATCGACCACGTCATGGCCATTGACTTCGCCGGTTTCAAGGACGTCACCGACGCGCTGGGCGGGGTCGACCTCAAGGTGGAGCGGACCGTCACCTCGATCCACAAGCCCTACCGGACGTTCACCAAGGGCGTGAACCACATGAACGGCGCCGAGGCGCTGGACTGGGTCCGCCAGCGCAAGCAGTTCCCCGACGGCGACTTCGCCCGGATGCGCCACCAGCAGGACTTCCTGAAGGCGTTGATGGACAAGGCGGCGAGCACCGGGACGCTGACCAACCCCAAGAAGCTGAACGACTTCCTCAAGTCGGTGACCGCCGCCGTCACGGTCGACCAGGGATTCTCGTTGACCGACATGGCAGTGCAGTTCCGCAGCCTGCGCGGCGAGAACCTGACGTTCGTCACCAGCCCGAACCTGGGCGGCCAGACCGTCGACGGCCAGTCGGTGGTGGTCTCCGACCGGGAGAAGGCGCTGGCGATGTACCAGGCGATCGTCGGGGACAAGATGGCCGACTGGGTCAAGGCCAACCAGAAGGGTTCGGGCGACAACGCCGGCGGCTGACGGCACCGGGGGCTGCCGCCGAGCGGCGGCCCCTCCATCGCCCGTTCGGACACATCTCGGGAACATCGGCCGGGATTGACGGGATTACCCGCTTCAGGAGGTCGCGAGAACGGGAACAGGTACGTAAAGTGGTCCCGCCCCCGATCACCGAGCTGGAGCACGAATGTCGGTCCAGACCAGTCGTCGCCCGCACTCACCGGCACCCGGTTCCTCCGGGCGGGTCCCCCCGGTCATCCCCACACAGCCCGGTCCCGGTGGCCGTGGCCCCGGGGGCGGTGGGAAGAAGAAGCGCACCAAGCGCAAGGACCCGCTCTGGGCGAAGCTCACGCTGGCGTTCGGCGCCATCCTGATGGTGACCAGCGGCGTGGCGATCGTCGGCAGCAAGGCCGTGATCGGTCAGGCCACGAGCAACATCGCCCAGCGGAACCTGCTCGGCGACGCGGGCAAGACGGACGCCGAGGGTGGCGCCAGCCTCGAGGGCCCGATCGACATGCTGCTGCTCGGCGTGGACGCGCGGGCCCGCTGGGCCGCCGACGACGTCCGGTCGGACACGATCATCATCCTGCACATTCCGGCCAGCCACGACCAGGCTTACCTGATCTCGATCCCCCGGGACACCGAGGCGCACATCCCGCCGTCCGAGAAGGCCGGCTGGAAGGGCGGCACGGACAAGATCAACGCAGCCTTCCAGGTCGGCGCCCGCAACGGCGGCGGCTGGGAGGGCGGCGCCCAGATGATGGCCAAGACCATCAAGGGGATGACCGGCATCAGCTTCGACGGCGCCGCGATCATCAACTTCGGCGGCTTCAAGAACGTCATCGACGCGATCGGCACGGTGCGCATCTGCGTGACCGAAGAGGTCTCCTCGCTGCACATGTCGATGGTCGACGGCAAGCCGATGTGGAACGCGGACGCGAAGAAGACCGGCAAGGCCATGAAGCCCGTGACCTACAAGAAGGGCTGCCAGGAGATGGAGGGCTGGCAGGCGCTGGACTACTCCCGGCAGCGCAAGACCCTCCGCAACGGTGACTACGACCGGCAGCAGAACCAGCAGCAGCTCATCAAGGCGATGGCGAAGAAGGCGTCCCAGAACGGGACGCTGAGCAACCCGCTCAAGCTGAACGCGCTGATCAAGGCGGCCGGCAAGGCCTTCGTCCTGGACACCGGCGGCACGTCGATCGAGGACTTCATCTTCACCATGAAGGGCGTGACCGGCAACGACCTCGTCGCGCTGCGCACCAACGGCGGCACCTTCAACGGCAACGGGAACAACCGCGAGGCACTCAACCAGCTCAGCATGGAGATGTTCCAGGCGGTCAAGGACGACAAGCTCGCCGAGTTCGTCGTCAACAACCCGAGCGTCCTCTCCACCCGGAAATAGCGGAAGCCGGCACCGGCCGGCCGGTCCCCCCGTAGCCTGACGTGAGCGGGTCTCATGTCGACGCCACGGGGGGATCGTCACGTCCAGGCCAGCACGGAACCGACGCGGGCGGGGTCGACCTGCCCGCTGGCCCCGGTTCCTGCTCGGCGCCGGGCTCGCCCTGGTCCTGCTCGCCACGCTCGGCGTCGCCGGGTTGCACTGGCTCACCCACCGGTACGACCGCACGGTGACCAAGGAGCAACTGCTCGACCCGACCGCCCGGACGAAGCGGACGAACCTGGATCAGCCGCTCAACTACCTGCTGATCGGCTCCGACCACCGACCCGGCGCGAACCCCGACGACCAGCGCTCGGACACCATCCTCATCGTGCACGTGCCGGCCGGGATGCGGCAGGCGTACCTGATCTCCGTACCGCGTGACCTGCTGGTGGCCATCCCGGCGGCGCCCGGCTTCCCGGGCGGTCAGGACAAGGTCAACGCCGCGTACGAGCACGGCGGCGGCGGATCGGGCGGCACCCGGCTGCTCAGCGCCACGCTCACCCGGCTCACCGGGGTCCGCTTCGACGGGGCCGCGCTCGTCGACTTCTCCGGCTTCACCCAGGTGATCGACCAGCTCGGCGGCATCCGGATGTGCGTGGACACGCCGGTCCGCTCGATCCACACGAAGACCCAGTTCGACGCCGGCTGCCAGCAGATGGACGGGGCCCGCACGCTCGACTACGTGCGGCAGCGCTACGACCTGCCGAACGGCGACTACGACCGGCAGCGGCACCAGCAGCAGATGCTGCGGGCGGTGCTGGACCGGGCCGGGGAGACCCACCTGCGCGGCGACCCGGTGAAGTTGGACCGGGTGCTGCGCGCGGCCGGCGGGGCGTTGACCGTCGACACCAATGGCGTACCCCTGGACGAACTGGTCTTCGCGCTGCGCGCGCTGCCGGCGGACGCCCTGCGCGGCGTGCGGCTGCCCTCCTACCCGCAGACCATCGACCAGGTCTCCTACGTGGTGCTGGACACCGGCGGCGACGACCTCTTCACCGCCGTGCGCGACGCCCGGGTGCCGGAGTGGGCCGACGCCAATCCCCGCTGGGTCAACCGGCTCTGAGCCGGACGGGCGACTAGGCTTTCCCCGTGTTCGGAGCCCACCTTCCCAGCGTGCCCGCGTCGGCCGTGTCCGACGACGTCTACCTGCTCGACGTCCGGGAGGACGACGAGTGGGCCGCCGGCCACGCGCCGGCCGCCCACCACCTGCCGATGACCGAGCTGCCGGCGCGGCTCGCCGAGATCCCCGACGACCGGGAGGTCGCGGTGATCTGCCGCTCCGGCGGGCGCTCCGGCCAGGTGGTCGGCTACCTGCTGCGCAACGGGTGGGACCAGGTCCGCAACGTCGAGGGCGGGATGGGCGACTGGGCCGCCGCCGGCCGGCCCGTGGTGACCGACGACGGGCAACCGGGTCGGGTCGTCTGAGGCACGCGCCGGCCATGACCGATCCGCTGGTCTTCGCCCACCGCGGCTCGTCCCACGACCTGCCGGAGCACACCCTCGCCGCCTACCTGCGCGCCCTGGACGAGGGCGCGGACGGGCTGGAGTGCGACGTCCGGCTGACCCGCGACGGGCACCTGGTGTGCGTGCACGACCGTCGGCTGGACCGCACCAGCAACGGTCACGGCCTGGTCAGCGCGCGGACGCTCGCCGAGTTGGAGACGCTCGACTTCGGCTCCTGGCACCCGGTCGCCGGCGCGTCCCGGCTCGACGAGTCGCACACCCGGCTGCTCACGCTGGAACGGCTGCTCGACGCGGTACGTGCCGCCGGGCGGCCGGTCCGGCTGCTGATCGAGACGAAGCACCCGTCGCGTTACCGGGGCGACGTCGAGCGCCGACTGGTGGACCTGCTGCGCCGGTACGGCCTCGCGGAGCCCGGCCCGGACGACCCGGTCCGGGTGACCGTGATGTCCTTCTCGCCGCTGGCCGTACGCCGGATCCACGAACTCGCGCCGGCGCTGCCCACGGTGCTGCTGCTGGAGGTGCTGCCGCGCTGGCTGAAGCTGGGCCGGCTGCCGTTCGGCTGCCGGATCGCCGGCCCGGGAGTGGACCTGGTCCGGGCCCGCCCGCGGCTGGTGCCCGCGCTGCGGGCCGCCGGCCACGCGGTCTACGTCTGGACGGTGAACGAACCCGAGGACATGGAACTCGTGCTGGCCGCGGGGGTGGACGGGGTCATCACGGACCGGCCCGCCCGCATGTTGAGCCGGTTGGGCCGGTGAGTCCCGTCGATCCGTCGGGTGGACGGTCGACCGGCCGGGGGTGTCACCGGGGCGGACGGCGCGGCACACTCGGGACATGCCGGAGCGAACCGACTACCCCTCCCTCATCGCCGGCCACACCAGCGTGATCAAGATGATCAACTCCGGGGAGTCCGGCCTCTCCGTGCTCAACCGCCTGCTCCGCGAGGTCGAGCCGGCGGTCGGCGCGGCCGGCCTGGTCTTCGTCGAGTTCACCCCGGCCGGCGGGCGGGTGATCGCGGCGACCGGCAGCGCCGAGTTCGTGACCGGCCGGCCGCTGCCGGCCACCGACCCGGCCACCGTCTGCCTGCTGGCCGGCCCGCCGGTGCGGGAGGTCCGGGTCGACGCGATCCCCGGCGCGCTCGCCGACGAGGTCGCCGGCCGAGGGCTGCGCCGGATGATCGTGGCGCGCGCCGAGATCGCCGGGCTCACCGTCGGCAGCCTGCACGCCCTCTACCCGGCCGGTGATCCGCTGGACGCCTCGCAGCGCGCCGTCGTCGGCTACGTGGCCGCCTGCATCGCCCACATGTACGGCGACCAGACCGGCCTGCCGGTGCACGGCGACGGCCCGGTCGTGGCGGCGCTCGCCGACGGCCTGGCCGTGGTGGACCGCGACCACCGGGTCCGGCTGTGGAACCCGGCCGCCGCCCAGGTGACCGGCCGGACGACCGATGAGGCGCTGAGCCGGCCGCTGCCGTTCCCGCTGCCCCCGTCCGGGCAGGTGCTGGATCACCGGCTGCCGGACGGACGCTGGCTGCGGATCACCTCGGGCGAACTGCCCGGCCCGACCGCGCTGCGGGTGGTGACCTTCCGCGACATCACCGACCAGCAGCGCCGCGACCACGACCGGGATCTCTTCGTCGCAGTGACCAGCCACGAGCTGCGCACGCCGGTCACCGTCATCAAGGGGTACGCGGACACCCTCACCGACCACTGGGAGTCGCTCAGCGACGGCGACCGCCGGCAGGCCGCCCGGATCATCGGGCAGCGCGCCAACGAGCTGGCCCGGTTGGTCGACAGGCTGCTCACCGCCGCCACCGAGAGCCGGCCCGGCGGGGAGCCGGCCGCCCCGTTCGACCTGGTCGACGCGCTGCGCGCGGCCGTGCTCGACCTGCCGGCCGACCTCCGGCACCGGATCGTGCTCGACCTGCCGACCGACCTGCCCAAGGCGCTCGGCGACCGGCACAGCCTGGCCACCGTGCTGACCGAGCTGGGCACCAACGCCGGGAAGTACTCGCTGCCGGACACGCCCATCGAGATCGGCGCCGACGCGAACGAGCGCACCGTCTCGTTCCGGGTCGCCGACCGGGGCATCGGCATCCGGCCGGAGCACGTGGAACGGGCCTTCGACCGGTTCTGGCAGGGCGAGTCCGGCGACCGTCGGCGCTATCCCGGCGCCGGGTTGGGTCTCTATCTCGTCCGGCAGATCGTTGAACAGCAGAATGGATGGGTATCCCTGCGACCGAGGACCGGCGGGGGTACGGTCGCGGAGGTGCGGCTGCCCCGGGGCTGACCCGGGTGTCCACGGGGGTGGAGGGACGACGTGTCGACGCGACCGGCCGAACGTTCGTGGTGCGTGGTGGTGCCCCACCACGCGACCGGCGCGCGCGTGGCGCGGCACCGGCTCGCCGACGAGCTGACCGGCGTCGTGACCCCGGCCCTGCTCGCCGACCTGGTGGCGGTCCTCGCCGAGCTGGTCGGCAACGCGGTCCGGCACGCCGAGGCGCTGCCCGGCGGCGTGGTCCGGGTGGCCTGGCGGCTCCGCGCCGGCGACCGTGGGCCGACCGTCCAACTCCGGGTCACCGACGGTGGCGCCGGCGCCGGCCCGCGGATGCGGGTCGCCTCACCGGACGCGGTCGACGGGCGCGGGCTGCACATCGTCGCCGGGCTCTCGACCCGGTGGGGCGTCGAGCGGGACGGCCTCGGCCAGAGCGTCTGGGCGGAGTTCGACCCCGCCCCGTCGCACCGGCCGGACCTGGTCGCCGCCGGCTGAGCCGGGTGGGCAGGCGGGTCCTGCCCCCGGCGGCCCCGCCGGGCCTCTAGGCTGTCTCGCCGTGAGCAAGCGTCGAAAGAACCAGCGGGCCGAAGCCACCCCGAAGCGGGAGAAGGTGCGCGACGTCTTCGTGCCCCGACCGTTCGAGGGCCTGGCCGACGAGCCGGAGTGGATCGCCCTGCGCGAGCTGGTGCCGGCCGCGTCCGCGCCGCTGCGGTTGACCCCGGAGCTGGTCGAGGAGTACGGCGACCGACCGGTCGTCCTGGCCACCGTGCTGCCGATGGCCGCTCCGGCGGTCGCCAAGCCGGACGGGCGGGTCCTGATCGGCCTGCAACGGCACCAGCAGTCCGGCGACGTCTCCCGGGACCTGGCCGACGCGCTGCTCTGCGCGCTGCGTACCGAGCCGGGCAGGCAGGTGAGCGTGCCGCCGCTGCCCGGCCCCGGCCCCCGCCTCCAGGACATCCTGGTGGACGGCCCGCTGGAGATCAGCATGCACGACGGGTTCGAGTTCTGGCTCGACCCGGGCGCCGGCGACGACCCGACCGTGCAGGCGTCGCTGGAGCGCGCCAACGCGGCGATCTACCCGACGGTGAAGCTGGACGCGGCGCGGGCGGCGTACTGGTGCCAGGTGCCGGAGAAGGCCCACGTGCGGTGGGTGCTGCCGGACGACGAGGACGCCGCGCTGGACGCCCTGTCCCGGCTGGGCGCGGCCGGGGAGCTGACCCTGGGCGACGGCACGAAGTTCGCCGGCATGTTCCGGGCGCACGGCCGCCTGACGCCGGTCTGGGACCTGCCGGAGGACACGCCGGCCGCCGAGTGGGAGGGCCCGGTGGCCGAGTTCGCCAAGCGCTACGCCGAGGCGCTGGGCGAGCGGGAGCCGCTGGACGCGGCCGGCCGGCGTGCCCGCCAGGGCCTGCTCGGCCGCCAGCTCACCCTGCGCTGAGCCCCGGGTGTAAGGCGGGGCCCCCTGTTAACGCCTTGGCGTGAGAGGGGGCCCCTTCTCTACCGGAGGCGTTAAGAGGGGGCCCCGCCTTTCTCCCGGACCAGGGGGCAGGACATGCAGCGGGGGCCGCCCCGGCCGGAGCCCAGCTCGGAGCCGGCGATGGCGATCACCTCGATGCCGGCCCGCTCCAACTGCGCGTTGGTCTCCACGTTGCGTTCGTAGCCCACGCAGAGGCGCGGCGCGAGGGCGAGCGTGTTGTTGCCGTCGTCCCACTGCTCGCGTTCGGCGGTGACCGGGTCCAGGCCGGTGTCGATCACCCTGAGCTGGTCGAGGTCCATCGCGTCGGCGGCGGCCCGCAGGAAGGGGGCCGGCCCGTCGACCCTCGGCTCGCCGTCGGGGCCGGCCACGACGGTGTACGCGGACAGCTCACTGGCGATGTTCGGATACATCAGCACGGCGTCCACGTCGACCATGGTGCAGACCGTGTCCAGGTGCATGGTGGCGCGTTCCTGGGCGATCGGCACCACCAGGATGGTGTGCGCCAGCCCGGCGGCGAAGACCTGCCGGGCCAGCCGCTCGGCGCCGGCCGGGGTGGTGCGCTCCCCGACGCCGACGGCGAGCACGCCCGGCGCGAGCAGCAGCACGTCGCCGCCCTCGAGGTGCTCCAGCCCGGGGTGGTAGACGAACTCGGTGCCGACGAAGCGCGGGTGGTAGCGGTAGATCGCGTCGGTGAGCGTGGTCTCCCGCCGCCGGGCCGGCATGGCGAGGCTGGTCACGCCGACCCGGTCGCCGATCCACACCGACGAGTCGCGGGTGAAGAGAAGATTGGGTAGCGGGTCGATGACGAAGTCGTGTCGGTCCATCAACGTCCAGACCAGGCCGCCCGGCCGCTCCGCGCCGATCCGCAGCTCCTCGTGCGCGAGCCCGGCCATGAACACGTCGGCCAGGGCGGCCGGATCGAGGTACGCCAGGTGGTCGGCGACCCGGGCGCGCAGCGTGTCGCCGAGGCGGGGCGAGCGCAGCACCTGTTCGGTCAGCTCGCCGCGGGCGTCCGGCACGGCGAGCGTCTCGGCCAGCAGGTCGGCCAGGTAGAGCACCTCCACGCCGCGCGAGCGCAGCGCGGCCGCGAACGCGTCGTGCTCCTCCTGCGCCCGTCCCACCCATGGGATAGCGTCGAAGAGGAGGGAGTCGTTGTTGCGTGGGGTGAGGCGGGCGAGTTCCGGCCCCGGGCGGTGCAGCAGCACCGTGCCGAGTCGGGCGACTTCGCTGTCCACGTAGTGCGTCACCCCCGCAGCCTAGGGCAGGCTTCCGCACCATCCGGAAAAGAAGTGTGAATGAATATGGCATTCATCCACACTCATTCCGGCGGTCCAACTTGCTTAGACCCCGGGTGTGCAACGTAGGGTAGTGGAGACATAACTTCGAGAGACCTTTTGCCGGAGGTCGCGATGACTGTCTTTCCCGCTCGTCGAGCCGTACCGAGCCGGGCACTGCCGCCCCGCGCGGTGCCGCCGCCACGGGTCGAGGCCACGTCGGTGCTCGAACCGGCCCGGCCGACTCCACTGGAGTGGGCCCGCCGACGTCGAGCCGAGCGGGGTGCCCGCCGGCTGGAGGCCGCCGGGGCCCGCGCCCTGGGGCAACTCGACCACCTCGGTCCCGCCTGGCACGTCATCGAGTGGCCCCGGACGGACCCGGCCGACGCGCTGTTCGACCACGGCGACGAGGACCGGGCCGGGTTCCTCGCGATCGGGCCGAGCGGTCTCTTCGCGGTCACCATCGCCGACCACGGCCGGGCCCGGGTGCTCGTCGCGGGCGACGTCGTGCAGATCAACGGCAAGCGTCCGCCCTATGTGGCCGAGGCGCGCCGCGACGCCAAGCGGGCCAGCAAGGCGCTCTCCGACGCGGTCGGGCTGCCGATCCCGGTGACGCCGGTGCTGACCTTCGTCGGCTCCGGCGTCATCAGCGTCTACGGCCTGCCCAAGGACTGCCTCATGGCCACCCACCGGGAGCTGGACCGCCTGCTGGTGGCCGCCGGCAACCGGATCACCCCGGCCACCGCCGAGAAGCTGTCCCGGGTCGCCCAGGCGCCGTCGACGTGGCTGAACGGCACGTACCGTCCATCTGCCGACTACCGGTGGTATGACGAGGGCCGAACGGCCGCTGACAAGCGGGCCGCCCGGCGGTAACGTCTCCGACGACGCCACGCGGTCCGCGGCACCGCCCCCGACCGGTTCGTCGGTCCGCGTCGTCGCCGGCCGCCCGACCCCCCGGGGCTACCGCCGCACCGACGCATGTCCCCCGGTCACCGAGCCGCTCGGCCCCTCGGGCGGCGACGGAGACCGGGAAGCGCAGCGCGGCCGGAAGGTCGCCGTGCCGACCGGCTAGCGTGGACGGACCGTCGGTGTACATAGGAGGCGCGGTGGCCCACGTCGAGCTCTCACTCTCGGAAGTGTTCCCGTCCTCGACGGCGACCCCCACCGAGCAGGAGTCCGACAACTTCGCGCAGTGGTCCGGGACGGTCTCCCGGGCCGCCGAGCCGTGCCTGTTGATCGACGCCGACACCACGGTGGTGGCCATCTCCTCATCCGGCTGCGACCTGCTCTGCCTCGGCGCTCCGGACGACGTGATCGGCCTGCCGCTGCTGGAGGGCGGCCTGCGCCTGGTCGACTTCACCGCCAGCCCGAGCGAGCTGACCGAGCAGGAGACCGACAAGATCCCCCCGCTGCTGGCGCTCCTCTCCGGCCGGCTCGCCCGCGGGCTGCTGCGGGTCCAGGGCCCCGGCGCCGATGCCGGGACCACCGTGGACGCGATTTCCACCCCGGTGCTCAGCGGCGCCGCGGTGGCCGGCTCGCTCACGTTCTTCTCCGTGCTCTGACCCGGCGGAGCAACGGTCCGCGCACCCGGCTTCACCCCGGCGGGTGAGCCTCCTACGATGGGCTCGGCCCCCGGGCCGTGACGACGCCCGTCGATGTCGAGGACTGCATCGTGCCCCGCACCACGCCCCTGACGGCGACGCTGTTCGCGCTGCTCGCGCTCACCGCCTGCGGCCGGCCGCCCGAGCTGCGCGAACCGCCCGCCACCACCGGCGCCCCGCGCGCCTCGGCGTCGGCCACGCCCTCGAACGCGACCCCGACCGCGCCGGCCACCGCCACCCCGAGCGCGCCCGCCGTGCCGCCCGCGCCGACCGCCCCGGCGCCCGACCCGGCCGCCACCCCCTGCCGCGGCGCACCGTCCGGGACCCGGATCGTCGCGCTGCTGCGGGGCTCCGCCGGCGTACTCCCGCGCACCGTACGGGTCACCGTGCGGACCGGGCCGCTCTGCGCCGAGGGCTGGCACTACACCGTGCTCGCGGTCGCCGGGCACGAGGAACTCCAGGCGGTCACCCGGGGCCGCGACAAGCTCACCCTGGTGACCGCCGGTACGGACGTCTGCGGCGTCGAGGTGCGCGCCACCGCGCCGGCGGGCATCCGCACCCTGGCCTGCGACGGTGTCCCGGGTGCGTAGGCTGGTCGCCATGCCGGGAACACCGCCCACCCGCTTCGTCTACCTCGGCCCCGAGGGCACCTTCGCCGAACAGGCGCTGCGCACCGTGCCCGCCGCCGAACGGGGTGACCGCACACCGGCCCGCAGCGTGGGCGAGGCGCTCGACGCGGTACGGGCCGGGGACGCCGACGCCGCGCTGGTGCCGCTGGAGAACTCGATCGGCGGCGCGGTCGGGGTGACCCTGGACGAGCTGGCCGAGGGCGACCCGCTGGTGATCACGCGGGAGGTGGTCCTGCCGGTGGAGTTCGTGCTCGCCGGCCGCGCCGGCGTCACGTTGGGCTCGGTGCGCAGCGTGGCCGCCCACCCGCAGGCGTCCACCCAGTGCCGCGGCTGGCTCCGCGACCACCTGCCCGACGCCACAGTGGTCGACGTGCTCTCCAACGGCGCCGCCGCGGCCGGCGCGGCCAACGGTGAGTACGACGCCGCCGTCTGCGCCCCGATAGGTGCCACCCGGCACCGGCTGACCGTCTTCGCGGACAAGATCGCCGACCATCCCGACGCGGTGACCCGGTTCGCGCTGGTGTCCCGCCCCGGGCCGCCCCCGCCGTCGACCGGCGACGACCTCACCTCGCTCGCGGTCTACATCGCGCACGACCGGGTGGGCGCACTGCTGTCGGTGCTCATGGAGTTGGCCGTGCGCGGGGTGAACCTGACCCGGATCGAGTCCCGCCCGACCGGCGAGGCGCTCGGGCGCTACGTGTTCTTCCTGGACTGCACCGGGCACGTCGCCGACGTACGCCTCGGCGAGGCGCTGCGCGGGCTGCGCCGGGTCTGCGCCGACGTGCGCTTCCTCGGGTCGTACCCCCGGCACCGCTGGAGCACGGCGGCGGGTGACCGGCCGACGCCCGCGCCGGCCGGCCTCTCCGACGCCGACTGGGCCGACGCGGCGGCCTGGCTGGCCCGGCTGCGCGCCGGCGAGCTGAGCTGACCGGGTCGGGTGCACCCCCCAGCGGCGCACCCGACCCGGGCGGTCACTGGAGCAGACCGCCGAGCAGGCCGCCCTGCTGCTGCTGGGCGCCGCTGCCGGCCACCGGCGGCTCCTCGGAGGGCTGGACCACGACGAAGCCCTGGCCGGCGAAGCTCATCGTGAACGCCTCACCGGTGCTGCGCCCGAGCAGCGTGCCGAGGCCGAGCTGTTCGGCCCGGTGGTAGCCGGTCTGCAGGTTGGCCGACCAGCAGACCGCCGCCTGCGGGTCGACGTAGGTCGGCGCGTCCACGTTCAGCACCACCGGGGTGCCCTTGGTGGTGACCGCGATCCGGCCGTGCCCGGTGAAGACGCAGTTGAACAGGCCGGCGGAGGACGCCATGCCCATGCCGCTGACCATCTTGATGTCGTACTGGAGGCTGGCGTCGAACGCCAGCACGCTGGAGCCGTTGATGGACAGGGCGTCGCCGGGCTCCAGGTCGATGACGTGCACGTCCTTGGCGGCCTCGGCGAGGAAGACGTCCCCGCGCCCGGAGAGCTTCATCAGCGGGACGCCCTCGCCGGTGAGCCGCTGCTTGATGAACTTGCCGATGCCACCCGAGCCGAGGGCCTGGAACTGCACCTGGCCCTGGTAGGCGACCATCGACCCGACGCGGGCCATCGCCTCGCCGTTCAGCTCGATCTTCAGCATCTTGGAGTTCTGCAGCCGCATGCCCGGCTGCTGGGACTCCTTCTCGAGATTCGCCGCGGAGAACAGCTCGCTGCGCATGGGTTCTTCCTCCTGCATCGGGATGTGCCTGCACCGGAGGTTAGGGGACGGGCGCAAGCGCGGGGATCGGCCGAGCGGAGGCGGCCGGGACCCGGTCAGCCCCAGCCGAGGGCGTGCAGTCGCTCGTCGTCGATGCCGAAGTGGTGGGCGATCTCGTGCACCACTGTCACCGCGACCTCGTCGACGACGTCCTCGTCGGTGTCGCAGATCGCCAGGATCGGGTTCCGGTAGATCAGGATGCGGTCGGGCAGCACACCGGCGTAGTCCCAGCCGCGCGTGGTGAGCGCGTGCCCCTCGTAGAGCCCGAGCAGGTTCTCGCCGGGCGGCGGGTCGTCCTCCACCAGGATGACCACGTTGCTCATCAGCCCGAGCAGCTCCTCGGGCACCTCGTCGAGCGCCTCGCCGACCAGTTCCTCGAACCGGTCCCGGCTCATCTCCACGGCCACGCCGCCCGGTCACTCCCTCACGATCGGCACCCGGCGCGGGGGGGGCGCCCCGAGCAGGACGCCCCCGCCGCGTCTCCGCGTGGTCAGGCCAGGCGGGCGGTAAGCGTGATCTGCGCGCCCGGGGAGAGCAGCCGGGAGATCGGGCAGTTCTCCTTGGCCGCCTCGGCCAGCTTGGTGAACCCGGCCTCGTCCAGGCCCGGGGCCTGGCCGACGGTCTCCAGGTCGATGCGGGTCACGGTCATCCCCGCGTCGGTCTTGTCGAAGTGCACCTTGGCGGTCGTCTCCACCGAGGTGCCGGTGGCGCCCGAGTCGGCGAGCTGCTTGGAGAGGGCCATCGAGAAGCAGCTCGCGTGCGCGGCGCCGATCAGCTCCTCGGGGTTCGTGCCCTCACCCTCCTCGAAGCGCGACTTGAAGGAGTAGTTGCCGGACAGGCCGCCCTTGCCGGTGCGGACGGTGCCCGAGCCCTCGGCGAGGTCGCCCTGCCAACGAGCGGAAGCGGTACGGATAGGCATGGCACCGACGCTAACCGAAAGCGGGCCGCCCCGCACCGCCCGCCCGGATCGCGCTCCCGGTGACCGGGTGTCGGCTGTGCCATGATTCGACGCAGGCCCCACCGACGCCGAAGGGTGGCCGATGTCGCAGGATCTCCCGATTCCCAGACAGGACAACCGCTCCGACGGCACCACCGTGGTGGAGTGGGGCGACACCGACACCGGGACGACCTCGTCCGGCCGGGTGGGCCGGTCGCTGGCCGGACTGGGGCGCGACCACCGCCTGCCGCCGGTGCTGGCCGGGCTCGGCGCGGTCGCCGTGCTCGCCTCGCTGATCGGCGAGTGGCTGGTGATCACGGTGCCGAACGAGGGTGAGGACGGCAACACCACGTTCCGGCTGCCCAGCGGCGTCGCCGAGGTCGGCGGCTTCGGCGCCGCGTACCTCGTGGGTCTGCTCGGCCTGTCGGTCGCGGTGGCGCTGGCGTTGCGCGGCGCCCCGGCGGTGCGGCAGCACGCCCGGATCGCCGGGCTGGGCCTCGCGGCGACCCTGCTCGGCGTGCTGGTCGCGGCCGCGGCCTCCCTTCAGCAGCTCGCCCGGCGCGTGCTGTTCTTCCCCACCGAGCAGCGCCTCCAGGTGGAGCACGGCCGGGGCCTGGTGACCGCGTTCCTGGCGGTCGTGCTGCTGGCGGCCGCGCTGCACCTGAGCGGGCGGGTCGGGGACCGGGCCACCGACCGGGTGGAGACCACGGCGCCGGACGACGACGGGACGCCCGCCGACAGGCGCGGTCGACGGTGGGGCCGGGGCCGGGACGACGAGGCGCCGCCCGCGCCGGCCGACCTGACGGTGGAACCGACCAGGCCGTTCGCCGGCCCGGAACGACAGCGCTGAGCAGGGCCGACCCACCCGCACGCCGGCCACCTGATCGCCGCCGGGCATTCGCGACCGATTCGCCGGAATGCCGTGGTCGCCCCCGGTCGCGCGAGATACGGTTGCCTGCCCACCGTCCGGTGGCCGCGGCACCGAGGACCTGGTCGGCCGGCGTGACGGTGGCGGGCGAAGGAGGAACCATGACCCGCCCGGGCCTGCCCAAGCTGATCGCCACCGACCTCGACGGCACGCTCGTCCGCAGCGACGACACCGTCTCCGCGTACACCCACGGGGTGCTGGACCGGGTGCGCGCGGCCGGGATCCCGGTCGTCGGCGCGACCGGGCGCGGGCCGCGACTGGCCGAGCTGAGCCGCAACGACATCCGCGCCGCCGACTTCCTGGTGATGGCCGGCGGCGGTTGGGTGGTCGACCAGAGCGACCCGGCCGGCCCGCTGGTGCTGCGCGACGAACGCCTCCGCGGCGAGGTGCTGGCCCGTCTCCTGGCCGACCTGGAGGCCGCCGTCGGCCCGCTCACCGTGATGGTGGAGGCGTCCGGCGAGCACGACGCGCCGCTCTGGGGCGACTACCACCCGAGCTGGCCCTATCCGGACCGGTTCGAGGCGCGCAGCCGGGCCGAGTGCCTCTCCTGCGACGTGGTCAAGGCGTTCGCCCGGACCGAGGACCACCACGTCGACGAGCTGCTCGCGGCGGCCCGCCGGATCGTGTCGCCGGAGGTGGCCACGCTCACCCAGGCCGGCCTCGGCTTCGTCGAGATCTGCCCACCGGGGGTCGACAAGGCGACCGGGCTGAGCGTCGTCGCCGAACGGCTCGGGGTGGACCCGGCGGACGTGCTGGTCTTCGGCGACCAGCCCAACGACCTGCCGATGTTCGGCTGGGCGGGCTGGTCCCGGGTGGCGGTGGCGAACGCCCACCCGGAGGTCCGCGCCGCCGCCGACGAGATCACCCTGCGCAACGACGACGACGGCGTCGCGGTCTACCTGGACCGACTACTCTCCCGGTGATGGGAGAGCCACCTCGACTCGTCGCGACCGACATCGACGGCACGTTGCTGTCGGACGACCGGACGCTCAGCGCGCGCACCGCCGGGGTGCTGGCCCGGATCACCGCCGGGGGCACGCCCGTCGTGCTGGTCACCGGCCGGCCGATTCGCTGGCTCCAACTCGTGTACGACCAGCTCGACGCGCCGCTGCCGGCGATCTGCGCCAACGGCGCGGTGGTGTACGACCCGGTGGCCGACGAGGTGCTGCGCGCCGACCCGCTCGCCCCGGAACTGCTGGCCGAGGTGGCCCGCCGGCTGCGCGCCGAGGTGCCCGGGGTGAGCTTCGCGGTGGAGATCGTGGACAGCCGGCAGATGCGGCACGAGGCGCACTACCCGCTGCGCTGGGACGCCGACGCGGAGGCGATCCGGGCCGTCGAGTCGCCGGAGGAGCTGCTCGCCGCGCCGGCGGTGAAACTGCTGGTCCGCGCCGGGGAGCAGGACCCGGACGTGTTCGTCCGGGTGGTGGCCGGCGCGCTCGAGGGGCTGGCCGAGGCGACCCACTCGTCGTACAGCGGGCTGATCGAGATCTCCGCCGCGGGCGTGACCAAGGCGGCCGGCCTGGCCTGGTTCGCGGCCCGGCTGGGCGTCGACGAGCGGGACGTGCTGGCCTTCGGCGACATGCCGAACGACGTGCCGATGCTGACCTGGGCCGGTCGGGCGGTGGCGGTGGCGAACGCCCACCCGGCGGTGCGGGAGATCGCGGACGAGGTCACCGGCGCGAACACCTCCGACGGCGTGGCGGCCTACCTGGAGAAGGTCTTCGGGCTGGACTGACCGGCCGGGACGCCCGACGCGCCCCGGCCGGCGCGGGTCACAGGTACTGGCCGGGCGCGTGGCCCTCGTGGCCGCCGGGCATCCCCGGCATGCCGGGCACCATGCCGCCCGGGCCGCTGGGCAGCGCCTGGCGGCCGGAGCGCATCTGCTCCAACTGGACGCGGGCGGCCATCTGCTGGGCGACCAGCGCGGCCTGGATGCCGTGGAACAGCCCCTCCAGCCAGCCGACCAACTGGGCGTGGGCGATGCGCAGCTCACCCTCGCTGGGCGCCTGCTGCTCGGTGAACGGCAGCGAGATCCGCTCCAGCTCCTCGCGCAGCTCGGGGGCGAGGCCCTCCTTCAGCTCGACGATCGAGCGTTCGTGGATCTCGCGCATCCGGTGCCGGCTCGCGTCGTCCAGCGGGGCGGCCTTCACCTCCTCCAGCAGTTGCTTGATCATGCTGCCGATCCGCATCACCTTGGCCGGCTGCTCGACCAGGCGGGTCGGGTCCTCGCCCTTGCCCTCCTCGGTCTGCACCGTGCCGACCGGTCGACCGTCCGGCCCGACCACCACCACGGTGCCCGGGATGCCGTCGTCGTTCTGTTCGCCGTCGTGTCCGCCGGAGTGTGCTTCGGTCATGGCACCCATCTTTACCCACCCCGGCCGGGCGCACGCGCCCAGGACCGGGCAGGCTACCGTCCCGGCATGCCCCGCGACCCCCGCGACGTGCTGACCCGGCCGGCTCCGCCGCCGGACGCCACAGTCGCCTACGGCGACCACCCGGACCAGTGCGCCGACCTGCGTCGACCGGCCGGCGAAGGGCCCGCCCGGCCGCTGGTCGTGGTGGTGCACGGCGGGTTCTGGCGGGCGGAGTACGACCGCGCCCACACCGGCCCGATGGCGGCGGCGCTGGCCGCGCTCGGTCATCCGGTGGCGCAGCTCGAATACCGCCGGACCGGCTGGCCGGGCACGCTCACCGACGTGCTCGCCGGGGTCGCCGCGCTGCCCGCGCTGGCCGCCGCCGCGCTGCCCGGCCGGGTGGCGCCCACCCCGCCGGTCCTGGTCGGCCACTCGGCCGGCGGGCACCTGGCGCTGTACGCCGCCGCGCACGCCCCGCACACCGTCGGCGGCGTGCTCGCGCTCGCGCCGGTGGCGGACCTCGCCGAGGCGTACCGGCTGGATCTGGACGGTGGGGCGGTGGCGGCGCTGCTCGGCGGCGGCCCGGCCGACGTGCCCGACCGGTACGCGGACGCGGATCCATCGGCATTGGTACCGATTCAGGCACGCACGGTAGTCATGCACGGGACCCTCGACCAGCAGGTTCCGGTGTCCACGAGCCGCTCCTGGGTGGCCGCCGACCGGGCCGCCGGAGGCGACGCCACGCTGGTTGAGCTGCCGGAATGCGAGCACTTCGGGCTGATCGCGCCGGATTCGGCCGCCTGGCCCCGGGTTGTCGAGGCGTTGCGGTCCTTTCACGATGATCTTCCGGGCATTGACGCAGCGTCGTCGACCAGGTAGAACGCCGAAGGGGTGTGCACCATGGCCACCCCGGCGGGGAGGAAGTTCGGTGGCACAGATGAACCGCAGGCGGGCCCTGCAACTGCTGGCCGCGCTCGGCACCACCGGGCTCGTGGCCGGCTGCGGCTCCGGGGACGACGCGGACGAGGCCCCCTCCGGCAGCCCCATCAAGATCGGGTTGATCGCGCCCGGCAGCGGCCCCAACAAGGCCATCGGCGACGAGATCACCAACGGCTTCCAGCTCTTCCTCAGCACCCACGGCCAGCAGCTCGGCGGGCACCCGGTCACGCTGGTGTCGGCGGAGGAGGGCGACAGCGCCACGACCGGCAAGGCCGCCGTCGACCGGCTGCTCAAGGAGGGCGTGCTCGCGCTGACCGGCGTGGTCAGCCCGACCGTCATGACCGGCATCCGGGACGCCGTGGAGCAGGCCCGGGTGCCGCTGATCGGCTCCAACGCCTCGCCGGCGACGCTCCAGGGCGTCGTCTACATCTGGCGCACCTCGTACGTGCTGGACGAGCCGGGCTTCGCGCTCGGGGAATACCTGCGCCAGAACCTCGACCCGTCCAGCCGGATCGCCATCTTCGGCGCCCAGGGGCAGGGCAGCCAGGACGTCGTCGCCGGCCTGCGGCGCGGCTACGAGCAGGGCCGCCGGCTCACCGAGGATCCGATCTACACGCCCGACTACCCCAACCCGGGCAAGAGCGCCTACGCCGGCCCGATCCGCAAGGCGCTGGCCCGCAAGCCGGACGCGGTCTTCTGCCACTACACCGGCGCGCAGGCGGTGCAGTTCGTCAAGCAGCTCTACGACGAGGGCTTCCGGGGGCCGATCTACGCGCCCGGGTTCCTCACCGAGGGCACCGTGCTCGAACAGCTCGACGACGGCGAGACGGGCCGCGACCGGAAACTGATCGAGAAGTACGGCATCTCCACCGCGCTGAACTACTCGGCCGACCTGAACAACACCCCGAACCGGGTCTTCGCCTCGGCCTACCGCAAGACGTTCAACACCTCGCCGACCACCTACGCGATGGCCTCGTACGACGCCGCGCAGGTGCTGGACAAGGCGATCCGGCTGGTCGGTGGCGAACCGACCCCGTCCCAGGTCAACCTGGCGCTCGGCAAGATCGGCCAGGTCGACAGCCCGCGCGGTTCCTGGCAGTTCAACCAGCCGCGTACCCCGCAGCAGAAGTGGTACCTGCGCAAGGTGCAACTGGACGGCCGGCTGCTCTCCAACGTGGTCATCAACGAGCTGGCCACGCTGGGCTGACGCGACGAGGGGCGGCCTCCCCACCGGGAGACCGCCCCTCGCCCGTGTCCGACGTCAGTGCCGCAGCTCGGCGATGCAGCACTTCACGCTGCCGCCGCCCTTCTTCAGCTCGGCCAGCTCCACCGGCACCGGGTGGTAGCCGGCCGCCTTCAGGGTGCCGGCCAGCCGGGTGGCCTCGCTGTTCAACACCACGTTGAGACCGTCGCTGACCAGGTTGAGGCCGAAGGTCAGGGCGTCCTCGTCGTCCGCCACGACCGCGTCCGGGAAGAGCTGGTGCAGCACCCGCTGGCTGGCCGCGGAGAAGGCCCCCGGGTAGTAGACGACGTTCCCGTCGTCGATCGAGGCGAGCGCCACGTCCAGGTGGTAGAAGCGCGGGTCGACCAGGCGCAGCGAGACCACCGGCCGGCCGAGCGCCTCCTGCGCCTCGCCGTGCGCGGCCAGCTCGGTGCGGAAACCGTGGCCGGCCAGGATCAGCCCGCCGTGGGCGTCCGGCAGGTAGGCGAAGTCGCCCTCGCCCTCGTTCGTCTCGCTGGGCGCGATGAAGTGCCAGCCCTGCTCCTCGTAGAACGCCCGGTGCGCGGCGGCCTCGCCGGTCCGCTGCTCGTGCTTGAACCGGGCGCCGTAGACCGTGCCGTCGACCACGAAGGCGCCGTTGGCCGCGAAGACCATGTCCGGCAGGCCCGCCTCGGGGGTGAGCGTGTGCACGTCGTGGCCGAGCCCGAGCAGCGTCTCGCGCAGCCCGTGCCACTGCTTGACCGCCAGGTCGACGTCGACCGCCGTGGTCACGTCCATCCACGGATTGATCGCGTACTCGACCGCGAAGTGCTCGGGCGCGCACATGAGATATGTCCGCTTTCGCGGGACTCGCTGCTGGTTCACGGTCACCAAGAGTAGGTACGGTAGAACTTTGGTAACAGCCACAACCATTGCTTCCCAGAGGCGGAACGTTGCAGATCGACGCGGTCGACCAGCGAATCATTGCGTTGCTCGTGGCGGACGCCCGCGCCTCGTACGCGGACATCGGCACCCGGGTGTCACTCTCCGCCCCCGCGGTCAAGCGTCGGGTGGACCGGCTCCGCGCGGCCGGGGTGATCCGCGGCTTCACCGCGGTCGTCGACCCGGCCGCCGTCGGCTGGACCACCGAGGCGTTCGTCGAGCTGTTCTGCGCCGGCCGGACCACCCCGGCGCAGATCGGCGTCGCCGCCCGCCGGCACCCCGAGGTGGTCGGCGCGTACACCGTCTCCGGCGAGGCCGACGCGCTCGTGCACCTGCGCGCCGCCGACATCGCCCACCTGGAGGAGGCGCTGGAACGGCTGCGCGCCGAACCGTTCGTCACCTCGTCCCGCAGCACCATCGTGCTGTCCCGGCTGGTCGAGTCACCCGGCGTCGGGCCGTCCACCACGAGTTGACCTCAACCCGGCTTCACGTCGTTGACTCGGCATCGGCGAAGAATTCCGGGGAGGCGCGATGCGTGCGGTGTGGCTACGGGAGTTCGGCGGACCGGAGGTGCTGGTCCCCGGAGCGGCGCCCGACCCGGAACCCGGGCCGGGCCAGGTCCTGGTGGCGGTGGCGCACGCCAACATCACGTTCGTCGAGACGATGTTCCGGGCCACCGGCTTCGGCCCGTTCACCGGTGACCCGCCGCTGATCCCCGGCAACGGCGTCGGCGGAACGATCGCGGCGGTCGGCCCCGGCGTCGACCCGGCACTGGTCGGCCGACGCGTCGTCACCGCCACCGGCGGCACCGGCGGCTACGCCGAGCGCGTCGTCGTCGACCGGGACGCGCCGATCCCCGTACCCCCGGGGTTGCCGCTCGACCACGCGGTCGCGGTGATGGCCGACGGCCGGACCGCGCTGATGCTGGCCCGGGCGGCGGACCCGCGGCCCGGCGACCGGGTCCTGGTCGAGGCCGCGGCCGGCGGCGTCGGCACCCTGCTGACGCAGCTCGTCGCACAGGCCGGCGCGATCGTGGTGGCCGCCGCCGGCGGCCCCGCCAAGGTCGCCGTGCTCCACGCCGCCATGCTCGACGTGGTGGTCGACTACCGGGAGCCCGACTGGACCGACCGGGTACGGGCCGCCGTCGGGGCCGTCGACGTGGTCTTCGACGGCGTCGGCGGCACGATCGCCCGGGAGGCGTTCGACCTGCTCGACCCCGGTGGCCGGATGCTCAGCTTCGGATTGGCCGGTGGCACCTGGGCGGACGTGCCGGCGGACCTCGCCGCCGCCCGCCGGGTGACCCTGCTGCGGCCCCACCCCCGGCCGGACGAGCTGCGCGCGCTGACCGAGGAGGCCCTCGCCCTGACCGCGGCCGGACGGCTCCGGCCGCTGATCGGCCGGCGCTTTTCGCTGGAGCGGGCCGCCGACGCGCACGCCGCCATGGCGGCCCGCGCCACCGTCGGCAAGACCCTGCTCGACGTGGCCTAGAGGTACATGCCGGTGCGGTGCTCCTGCGCCCGCGCCGGCTTGTCCCCCTCGCCGAAGAACCGCTTGCCGCCGAACTCGCCGTGCAGCCGGTCGTCCAGCTCGTCGGCGAGGCCGGTCATCACCTGCACGGCAAGCATCAGGTGGGTGGCCTGGAAGTTGCGGCCGAAGACCGGGATCGAGGCCCACACCGTGTCGTCGGCGCAGTAGAGCCGGCCGATCGGCATCCGGTTGGTCAACTCGGAGAGCTTCACGTAGAGCCGCTCGGTCGGCTCCACCTCCGTGAGCACCGGCGAGAAGACGTCGACGAGCGGCGGATTGTCCCGGACCCGCACGAAGACCATCGCCGACCCGGCCCGGATGTTGATGTCACCGTCGGAGTCGACCTGCACCTGGTCGGCGTCGGACTTCAACATCGTCGAGACGACCGTGCGCACCCGCTCCTCCAGCGCCAGCACGTCGTTCTCACCCGCGTTGGCCGCCGCGGCGGCCAACGCCTCGTCCAGGTCGGCCTCCACGTCCCGGTCCGGGCCGAACTCGGCGCGGGCGGTGCCCAGCGGCTCCACCGGCAACGGCTCACCGTCGGCGTCGTGCACCAGATAGACCAGGAACGCCGGATGCGGGGCGCCGTAGACGTCCCGCAGCGTCCGGGACAGCACGGCGGACAGCCGGGTCGCCTCGTCCGCGCCGCAGTCCAGGCCGAACTGCTCACCGGAACCCGGCACCACACCCGGCGGCGACCAACCAAGCGCCACCATGTCGGCCACCGCCGCCCGGTCCAGCCGGTAACCCGCCGGGAGCGTGGCGTTCCCGACCGCGCGGGCCGACAGCCCGCCCTCCGCACCGGCGTCCGCGCTGACCGAGTAGACGGCGTCCCCGGTCCCGGAGGCCGTCGGGTCGAGCGTGACCTCCAGGTGCCCACCGGCGGGCAGTCCCCGCAGCCGGTCGGCCAGCGCCCGGGCGAACTCCCGCCAGGCCTCGGTCACCTTGGCCCGCAGATCGGCCGTGGTCGGCTCGTCCAGCAGGATCGACTCGTGCTGCTCCGGCGTGTCGCCGGAGGGCTCGTCGACCGGCGCCGAGGGGTGGTCTGCCGTCATGATCGCCTCCGTCCGTTCCCGCCACCCTACCCAGGACGCTTCCGGCCGGCCGCGTCACTCCGCGTCGGTGGTCCCGTCCAGCTCCACCGGCCACGAACCCGCGAGAGCGCTGAGCCGGGCGGCCGCCGCGGCCGGATCCGCGCCGCGACCCACGGCCATCCCCAACAGGTACGCGCTGACCGGCGCGCCCGGCCGCAGCACCTGGTGCGCCACGTCCCGGGCCACGTCCAGCACCGCCGACACCGGCACCTGCGCCGGGTCCAGGTCCAACTCGGCGCAGGCCGCGGTGACCCAGTCGTCCATCACCGTCATGTCGTCCACTCCTCGGCCCGGCGTACGTCCTCGTCAGTGTCGCAGTCGAACCAGGGCGGCGCGCCCGCACCGGACCAGGCGACCTCCCGGACCGTCGTGCCGGCCAGCAGCCCGCGTACCGGCGCGCCGTCTACCGTCCCGCCCCGCCGGGCCGCCAGCCGGTCGAGGGCGGCCCGCAGCGCCGACAGGCGCCACACGCCGCAGAGCTGCTGCCGGCGACCGTCGCCGTCCAGGTAACAGGCCATGCCGTCGGCCGACGCGTCGAGCGCACGCCGCAACACGGCCACCGCCTCGGCGGTGAGCAGCGGCAGATCGGCGGCGAGCAGGGCGACAGTGGGCGCGCCGGAACGCAGCAGGGCCAACCCCGCCGCCGTGGCGGCCACCGGGCCACCACCGGGCGGATCCTCCCGGGTCACCAGCACCCCCGCGGGCACCGGCCCGGACGGACCGACCACCACCCGCTCGTCCGCGTCGGCCACCGCCGCCAGCACCCGGTGCAGCATCGGCCGGCCACCGACCGGACGGGCGGGCTTGTCCACCCCGCCCATCCGCCGGGCCGCGCCGCCGGCGAGAAGCACCGCCGCGTACCCGGTCACCGCCTCACCCTACCCACGGCGCCCCTCGCGCCGGCCCGCTGCCGTCCACGGTCCGGCCGGGTGGAACGGCAACGGCGCCTCGGGTCCCTCCTGCCACCCGGCACGTGCGCGTCGGGCGGGATGCGTCGAGGTGGGAGTGCGGGTGGGACGGGCACGGGAGAGGATGGCGCCATGGGACGGGCGACGGACCGGCGAGGCGTACTGCGGATCGACCTAGAGGCGACGGGAGCCCGGCGGACCCGGGTCCGCCGGCAGGACACCCTGGCCGTGGAGGAGCCGCTGGAGATCCGGGTCGGACCGGCCGGCCCCGGTCGGCGCCGGCCGCTCGCGGTGACCATGCGAACCCCGGGCGACGACCTGGACCTGGCCGTCGGCTTCCTGCTCACCGAGGGGCTGATCCGGTCGGCCGAGGACGTGCACACCGCGCAACTGTGCGCCGGGGCGGACACCCCCAACACCTACAACGTGGTCGACGTGGTGCTCTCCCCCGGCGTGCCCGAGCCGGCGACCGACCCGGCCCGGAACTTCTACACCACCAGCTCGTGCGGGGTGTGCGGCAAGGCGAGCATCGAATCCGTGCGCACCCGCTCCCGGTTCGCCGTGCGGGAGGACCCGCTGGAGGTCACCGCCGAACTGCTGGCCGCGCTGCCCGACCGCCTGCGCGCCGCGCAGCGCGCCTTCGACCGCACCGGCGGCCTGCACGCGGCCGGGCTGTTCGACGCCGACGGCGAGCTGCTGGTGCTGCGGGAGGACGTCGGCCGGCACAACGCCGTGGACAAGGTGATCGGCTGGGCCGCCCGCGCCGACCGGCTGCCGCTGGCCGGTCACGTGCTGCTCGTCTCCGGCCGGGCCAGTTTCGAACTCACCCAGAAGGCGTGGATGGCCGGGGTCCCGCTGCTGGCGGCCGTCTCCGCGCCCAGCACGCTCGCCGCCGAACTGGCCGAGGAGGCCGGGATGACGCTCGTCGGCTTCCTCCGCGCCCCGACCATGAACGTCTACACGGGCGCGCAACGCGTCACCGGATGACCCCGGTCGGCTGGCGGCGCCGATGCGCTCAGCGGGGCGGACGACGTCGCCGCCGGCGCAGCACCGCGCCGCCGCCGTTCGCGGGCCAGCCGTCCAGCTCGGCCGGGGGCACCCCGCGGCGGAGCGCGTCGTCGAGGAGCGCCGCGAGCGGGTATTCGGGGTGGGTCGCGAGCACCCGCTCCAGTGCGACGGCCGCCAACGCGCCGTGCCCGGCCCGCCAGGCGGCGAACGAGAGCAGCGAGCCGGGCGCCGCGGTCAGGTCCGGCTCGGCCCGGCGGAAGACGTCGGTCCAGAGACTGATGTCGGCGTCCCGGCCGTCGGTACGCGACCAGGCGTGGTCGCGCACCGCGAGGTGGGTCAGGAGCACGGTCAGCCAGGCCACCTCGTCGTCGTCGAGCCGCTCGCCGCGCCGGTGTCGGCGGAACGCGGCGCGCACCGCCGCCGTACCGGCCGAGCGCACCGCCCGCCCCTCCCCGCGCCGCCCGCCGGCCGGTCCGCCGCCGGACGGTCCGCCGCCGGACGAGTCGACGCCGGACGAGTCGACGCCGGACGAGTCGACGCCGGACGGGTCGACGCCGGACGGGTCGACGCCGGTGAGGGCGGCCAGTCGGCGTCGTGCCGCACCGGTGGCCCGCCGCATCGCGAGCCGGACCGGGCCGTCGAGCGGCGCCACCTGGGCGGCCAGCGCGGCGCGATCGGGCAGAGCGACCTGACCGGCGAAGACGGCCGCCGCGCTGACCTGGCTGGCCGCCGGGTCGTAGGGGGTGCCGTCGGCCGGGCAGCAGGCCGGCTCGCCGCAGAGGTAGGACCACCAGCGGCCCTCGGTCACCCGGAGCGCGTCGAGGACGACCAGCCCGGCCGCGTCCAGCGCACCGCCGACCGCGTCCACCGCGCCGGTGACCCGGGCGGCCGGGCCGTAGCCGACGACCGTGGCGGCGTCCGCGTCCTGCCGCGCCACCACCTGGGCCAGATGTCGGGCCGCCGGGCCGGGGTCGGTGCCCGGTTCGGGCAGGTCGCCCCGGGCGGCGAAGACCACGCGCCGGCCCCGCACCGCCACCACCACGACGCTGTCGGCGGGGTGGAACCCGAGCAGGTAGGGCACGGCGGCGACCAGGTCGGCCGGCGAGCGGACGGAGAGGCGGGGACGCTCGGTCGAGTTCATGCCGGGAGCCTGCGAGGCGCCCGGTCGCGGCGGAAGACCCTGTGGACGACACGCGGTTCGTCCACAGACACGCAGCGTATCGGTCCAGGCGGGCGCCGATCGGCGGCGATCGCGGTTCGACCCGGCCCCCGGATGTCCCAACCACCGGCTACCTTGCGGGCATGGACCTGGCATACCTGCGGGCACACCCGGAGCACCTGCCGACCTTCCTGACCCACCAGCGGATCCGGGAGACGCCGGTCTCCGGTGGTGACATCTGCGTCGCGTCCCGGCTCACCCTGGACGACGGGCACTCCGTCTTCACCAAGAGCTGGCCGGCGCGAGCGGCGCGGCCGGCGCCCGACGGCTTCTTCGCCACCGAGGCGGCCGGCCTGCGGTGGCTGCGCGAGGCCGACGCGGTGCCGGTGCCCGAGGTGCTCGTCGCGCTGCCGGAGCTGCTGGCGCTCGACTGGGTGGAGCCGGGCGAGCCGGGGCCGGAGGCGGCCGAGGCGTTCGGCCGCGGGCTGGCCGGGCTGCACCGGGCGGGAGCGCCCGCGTTCGGCGCCGAGTGGACCGGATTCGTCGGCGCGCTCCCGCAGGACAACACGCCCGACCCGGGGCCGTGGTCGGACTGGTTCGCCCGGCGGCGGCTGCTGCCGCACCTGCGGGCGTCGGTCGATCGCGGCGCGCTGACCGGGGCGACGGCGGCGCTCGTCGAGCAGGTGGTCGACCGGGCCGGCGAGTTCGGCGGCGACGAGGGGCCGCCGTCCCGGGTCCACGGCGACCTCTGGCCCGGCAACCTGCTCTGGGGCGCCGACGGCCGGGTGTGGCTGGTCGACCCGGCGGCGCACGGCGGCCACCGCGAGACCGACCTGGCCCAGCTCGCCCTCTTCGGCGGCCCGCCGCACCTGGACCGGATCCTCGCCGCCTACCAGGAGGCGTGGCCGTTGGCCGACGGCTGGCGCGAGCGGATGCCGCTGCACCAACTGCACCTGCTGCTGGTGCACACCGCGCTCTTCGGCGAGGCGTACGCGGAGGCGGTGTCCTCCGCCGCACGGGCCGCGCTCCGGGCCCCCGGACGCGCTACGGTCGAGCAATGACCGCCTCCCGGACGACGGCCGACGGGCCTCTCGCGGACCGCTACGGTCGCGTCGCCCGGGACCTGCGGGTCTCGCTGACCGACAAGTGCAACCTGCGCTGCACCTACTGCATGCCGGCGGAGGGCCTGCCCTGGCTGGCCGGGCCGCAACTGCTCACCGACGACGAGATCGTCCGCCTGGTCGGCGTCGCGGTGCGCCGGCTCGGCATCACCGAGGTGCGGTTCACCGGCGGCGAGCCGCTGATCCGGCCCGGCCTGCCCGGCATCGTGGCGGCCGTCGCCGCGCTGACGCCCCGGCCGCGCATCTCGCTGACCACGAACGGCATCGGCCTGGCCCGTCTCGCGCCCGCGCTGCGCGCGGCCGGGCTGGACCGGGTGAACGTCTCGCTGGACACGCTCGACCGGGAGCGGTTCGCCGCCCTGACCCGGCGGGACCGGCACGACGACGTGCTCGCCGGGTTGGCCGGCGCGGCGTCCGCCGGGCTCACCCCGGTGAAGATCAACACGGTGCTGATGCGCGGCGTCAACGACGACGAGGCGCCGGAGCTGCTCCGGTTCGCCCTGGCCCACGGCTACGAGCTGCGGTTCATCGAGCAGATGCCGCTGGACGCCCAGCACGGCTGGGACCGGTCGACAATGGTCACCGCCGACGAGATCCTGGCCGCCCTGCGCGCCGAGTTCGCCCTGCGGGCGGACCCGTCCGAGCGCGGCGCCGCGCCGGCCGAGACCTGGCTGGTCGACGACGGGCCGGCCCGGGTCGGGGTGATCGGCAGTGTGACGCGGCCGTTCTGCGGCGACTGCGACCGCACCCGGCTCACCGCCGACGGCCAGGTGCGCAACTGCCTCTTCGCCACCGACGAGTCCGACCTGCGGGCCGCGCTGCGGGGCGGCGCCGACGACGAGGAGCTGGCCCGCCGCTGGCGTGCCGCGATGTGGGGCAAGCGCGCCGGGCACGGCATCGACGACCCGACCTTCCTGCAGCCCGTCCGGCCGATGTCGGCGATCGGAGGATGACCGTGGAGCTGACCGTCCGCTACTTCGCCGGGGCCCGGGCCGCCGCCGGTCGCGCCGAGGAGACCGCATCCGCCGGCCGGTCGCTCGACGAACTCCTGGACGACCTCGCCGCCCGGCACGGGGAGCGACTGGCAGTCGTGCTCAAGGCGGCGAGTTTCCTGGTCGACGGCGTGGCCTGTCATGATCGTCGGACACCGTTGCCGGCCGGGGTGACGGTGGACGTGCTGCCACCCTTCGCGGGCGGCTGAGGGAGGCCGACGTGCTGGCGATGGCGACATTCGTGGGTTTCGTCGTGCTCGTCATCGGCCTGATCCACTTCTACCTGTGGAAGCGGATGGTCCGCGACACCACCCGCCCGGGGCGGTGGCGGCGAGCCGGTGCGGTGGTGGCGATCCTGCTGGCGCTGCTCGTGCCGGCGACCATGGCCGGCACGCAGAACGGCTTCTACTGGCTGGCCTGGCCGGGCTACCTCTGGCTCGCCCTGATGTTCTACCTGCTGGTGCTGCTGCTGGTGCTGGAGGTGCCGCTCGCGGTGGTCCGGCTGGCGCTGCGCCGGCGGGCCCGCTCGGCCCCCACCACCGGGCCGGAACCCGAACCGGCGCTGGTCGGCGCCGGCAACTCCGCCGGCACCGGGTCCCCGCCGACGGACGCCACCGACCCGTCGCCGGCCGGCGAGGCGGACGACAACCGACCGGTCGGCGACGCCCCCGCGGAGCGTGACGCCGCCACCACGCCGCCGGACGGGCCGGCGGACCACGACCCGTCGCGCCGACTGCTGCTGGCGCGCGGCGCGGCGATCTTCGCCGGGCTCACCGCCGCCGGTGTGACCGGCTACGGCGTGCGCACCGCGATGGGGCCGCCCCGACTGGACCGGGTCGGCATCCCACTGGCCAAGCTGCCCCGCAGCATGGACGGGCTGCGGATCGCGACCGTCTCCGACATCCACCTCGGCCCGCTGCGCGGCCGGGCGCACACCGAGCGCATCGTCGCGATGATCAATCGGCTGGACGCCGACCTGGTGGCGGTCGTCGGTGACCTGGTCGACGGCTCGGTGGCCGAGCTGGGCGCGGCGGCGGAGCCGCTGCGCGACCTGCGCAGCCGCTACGGCAGCTTCTTCGTCACCGGCAACCACGAGTACTACTCCGGCGTGGAGGAGTGGGTCCGCGAGGTGGACCGGCTCGGCCTGCGGGTGCTGCAGAACGAACGGCAGGAGATCCGGGCCCGGGGCGGGGTGCTGGACCTGGCCGGCGTCAACGACGTGACCGCCGACGGCACCGGGCTGGCCGGACCCGCCGACTACGCCGCCGCGCTCGCCGACCGCGACCCGAGCCGCCCGGTGGTGCTGCTGGCCCACCAGCCGGTGGCCGCCCACGAGGCGGCGAAGTTCGGCGTCGACCTCCAGCTCTCCGGGCACACCCACGGCGGCCAGATGGTGCCGTTCAACCTGGCGGTGAAGCTCCAGCAGCCGGTGGTCTCCGGTCTGGGCGAGGTGGACGGCACCAAGGTCTACGTCACCAACGGCGCCGGCTTCTGGGGGCCGCCGGTGCGGGTCGGCGCTCCGCCGCAGGTGACGTTGGTCGAGCTGCGGAGCCCGTGACCCCATAGCCTGCCGGCGCCGCCGCGTCCAGCACCGCATTGCTCAGGTCACGCGTACGCGTGGCGGCGGGCGGGTAGGCAACCGGACGTGACAGGATGCGGCGTGCCTCCGTTCAGTGCCGCACCCCCCGGTGGCTCCCCGCCCTACGTCGCGGATCTGCACATCCACTCGAAATACTCGCGGGCGTGCAGCCGGGACCTGACCCTGCCGAACCTCGGCTGGTGGGCCCGGCGCAAGGGCATCGGGGTGCTCGGCACCGGCGACTTCACCCACCCCGCCTGGTACGACCACCTGCGCGAGACGCTGCACCCGGCCGAGCCCGGTCTCTACCGGTTGTCGCCGGAGGCGGAGCGGGACATCGCCCGGCGGCTCCCGCCCCGGCTGGCCAGCGAGGCGGAGTCGGACCCGGTCCGGTTCATGCTCAGCGTGGAGATCTCCACCATCTACAAGCGGGACGACCGGACCCGCAAGGTGCACCACCTGATCTATTTGCCGGACCTCGACGCGGTGGGCCGGTTCAACGCCGCGCTGGGCCGGATCGGCAACCTCGGCTCGGACGGCCGGCCGATCCTCGGACTGGACTCCCGCGACCTGCTGGAGATCACGTTGCAGGCCAGCGAGGACGGCTATCTGGTGCCGGCGCACATCTGGACGCCCTGGTTCTCCGCGCTCGGCTCGAAGTCCGGCTTCGACGCGATCGCCGACTGCTACGCCGACCTGGCCGAGCACATCTTCGCGGTGGAGACCGGGCTCTCCTCCGACCCGGAGATGAACTGGCGGGTCGGCAGCCTGGACCGCTACCGGTTGGTGTCGAACTCGGACGCCCACTCGCCGCCCGCGCTGGCCCGGGAGGCGACAGTGCTGACCGCGCCGCGCGACTACTTCTCCATCCGCGAGGCGTTGCGCACCGGGGACGGGCTGGCCGGCACCGTCGAGTTCTTCCCGGAGGAGGGCAAGTACCACGCCGACGGGCACCGGCTCTGCGGGGTGAACTGGTCGCCGGAGCGGACCCGCGAGGCGGGTGGGCGCTGCCCGGAGTGCGGGAAGCCGCTGACCGTCGGCGTGCTCAGTCGGGTCGAGGCGCTTGCCGACCGGCCGGCGGGGCATCGGCCGGCGCACGCCCGCGAGGTGGCCCACCTGGTGCCGCTGGCCGAGATCCTGGGTGAGCTGAACCGGGTGGGCGCGCGGTCGAAGAAGGTCGCGGGCAAGCTCAACGAGCTGGTCGCGGCGCTCGGCCCGGAGTTGGAGATCCTGACCCGTACGCCGGTGGAGGAGATCGGCCGCGTCGGCGGGGAGCTGCTCGCGGAGGGCATCGGCCGGCTGCGCCGCGGCGAGGTGCGCCGGGTGCCGGGCTACGACGGCGAGTACGGGGTGATCACGCTGTTCGATCCGGCGGAACTGGGCGCCTCGGGTGGCGGTGGACAGGACGCGCTCTTCGACGTACCCGTGCCCGCGCAGCGGCGGCCGGCGGAGCCCGCGCCGAAGCCGAGGGCCAAGCGCCCGGCGGAGGCGCGACCGGAGTCGAAGCGCAAGCCGGCCGCGCCCCCGCTCGCGCCGCCGCCGTCGCCGCACGAGCCGTTCGAGCCGATGCTGGCCGGCATGGAGGAGGTCGGCACCGGGCTGCTGGACCGGCTGGACGCGATGCAGCGGGTGGCCGCGTCGGCGCCGGGTGGTCCGCTGCTCATCGTGGCCGGCCCGGGCACCGGCAAGACCCGGACGCTGACGCACCGGATCGCCTACCTGTGCGCGGAGCTGAACGTCTTCCCGGACCAGTGCCTGGCGATCACGTTCACCCGGCGGGCGGCCGAGGAGCTGCGGCACCGCCTGGACGGGCTGCTCGGCCCGGTGGCCGAGGACGTCACGGTGGGCACGTTCCACGCGCTGGGCCTGACCGTGCTGCGGGAGAACGCGGCGGCCGCCGGGCTGCCGGCGGACTTCCGGATCGCCGACGACGCCGACCGGGCGGCGGCCCGCGCGGAGGCCGGCGACGACGACGAGCGGTACGTCGCGCTGCTGCGCAAGCGGGACCTGGTCGACCTGGACGAGTTGCTCACCCTGCCGGTGGCGTTGCTGAAGGGCGACCGCAAGCTGGTCCGGGACTACCGGGAACGGTGGAAGTGGATCTTCGTCGACGAGTACCAGGACGTCGACGCGGTCCAGTACGAGCTGCTGCGACTGCTCAGCCCGCCCACCGGCAACCTGTGCGCGATCGGCGACCCGGACCAGGCGATCTACTCGTTCCGGGGCGCCGACGTCGGCTACTTCCTGCGATTCTCGCAGGATTTCACCGATGCCCGGCTGGTCCGGCTGAACCGCAACTACCGCTCCTCCGCGCCGATCCTGGCCGCCGCCGTGCAGGCCATCGCGCCGTCGTCGCTGGTCCGGGGTCGCCGCCTCGACCCGGCCCGGCTCGACCCGGAGGCCCCGCTGGTCGGCCGGTACGCGGCGACCACGGTCTCCGACGAGGCCGACTTCGTGGCGCGTACGGTCGACGAGCTGGTCGGCGGCCTGTCCCACCGGTCGCTCGACTCGGGCCGGATCGACGGGCGGGCGACCTCGCTGTCCTTCTCCGACATCGCCGTGCTCTACCGCACCGACTCCCAGGCCGCGCCGATCGTGGACGCGCTGGCCCGGGCGAACATCCCGGTGCAGAAGCGCTCGCACGACCGGCTGCGCGACCGGCCGGGCGTCACCGCCCTCGCCCGCGAGCTGCGCCACGCCGGCCTCGACGGCTCGCTGACCGGTCGGGTGCGCGAGGCCGGCCGGATCCTGGCGGAACGCTTCGCCGTGCCGACGCTCGACGGCTCCGGCGCGGTACGCCCCGAGGACGTCCACACGGCGGCGGACCTGCTCACCCCGCTGGCCCGGCGCTGCGGCGACGACCTCGACTCCTTCCTCAACCAGCTCGCGACCGGCGCCGAGGTGGACGCGTTGGACCCGCGTGCCGAGGCGGTCACACTGCTCACCCTGCACGCGGCCAAGGGCCTGGAGTTCCCGGTGGTGTTCCTGGTCGGGGCGGAGGACGGACTGTTGCCGCTGCGCTGGCCCGGCAGCGAGCCGGACGACGACGCGGTGGCCGAGGAGCGTCGGCTCTTCTTCGTCGGGCTGACCCGGGCGCAGGACCGGCTCTACGTCAGCCACACCGCCCGGCGCAGCCGGCACGGCACGGAACGCCAGACCCGCCCGACGCCGTTCCTCGACGTGATCGACCCGGCCCTGTTCGACCGGCTCGGCGCCGCCGAGCCGCGCCGGCCGCGCGATCACCAGCTCCGCCTGATGTGAAAGGAGGGGCCCCTTATTAACGCCTACGGTAGAGAAGGGGCCCCTTCTCACCACCCGCTCAGGCGAGCACGGCGGCGAGCCAGGCGCCGGCGAGGATCGCCGGGCCGAACGGCAGCGGGCTGTCCCGGCGGATCCGGCCGGCGGCGAGCAACGCGAGCACCACCACCCCGGCGAGCACGTGCGGGAGGAGCAGCCCGAGTCGGAGCGTCGGCCAGCCGAGCCAGCCCAGCGGGAGCCCGAGGGCGGTGGCGAGCTTCACGTCGCCGAAGCCGAGCCGGGCACCCGGCAGCAGTGCGAGCAGCAGGTAGGCGCACAGGGACAGGCCGGCGCCGGTCAGCGCGGTGGCCGCGCGGCCCGCTTCGCCGGTGACCAGCGCCGTCCCGCCCAGCCCGAGTCCGCCCCCGATCGCCACCGCGCCGACCAGCGGGTCGGGCAGTCGCAGCGCGATCAGGTCGGTCACCGCGAGCGCCAGGCCGGCCGCCGAGATCAGCAGGAGCACCGGCAGCGCGGGGTCGGCGCCGTGCCCGGCGGCCAGCCCACCGAACACCACCGCCCCGGCCACGACCACGCCGACCCGGCGCGGCCGGACGACGGCCCGCGCCGACCCGCCGCGAGGCACGCCGACAACCGCCCCGCCGGCACTCCCGACGACAGGCCCGCCGGCACTCCCGGCGACAGGCCCGCCGGGAGGTACGCCGAGGACGTGGCTGGCGAGCGGCACCGCGAACCAGCCGGCCAGCGCCCCGAGCACCGTCACCCCCGCCACCGACGCCGTCGACACGGGGCGGGACGCTACCGCCCGTCCGGTGCGGGGTCCGCCCCGTCGACGGCTGCCGGCGTCCTCCGGCGCGGACGTTCGGTGCTCACCACCACCGCCACACCGGCCACGATCACCGCGCCGCCGAGCAGCACCTGCGCGGTGACCGGCTCGGCGACGAGCAGGGCGCCGAGCGCCACCGCGACCGCCGGATTGACGTACGCGTACGTGGAGACCAGGGAGATCGGGGCGTGGGCGAGCAACCAGACGTACGCGGTGAAGGCGACAAGTGAGCCGGCGGCCATCAGGTACGCCAGCGCCGCCCAGGATCGGCCGGTCACCTCGGCCGGGTCGAAGTCGCGCAGCTCACCGCGGACGGCCGCGATCACGGCGAGCGCCAGCGCGCCGGCCACCATCTCGTAGACGGTCGCCACGAACGGGTCGGCCGGCATCCGGATCCGGCCGGCCAGGTAGGAGCCGACCGACCAACTGACCGCGCCGGCGACGACGGTCAGCGCGCCGGCCAACGGCACGCCGTCCACGCCATCGCGGGGCAGCACGAGCAGGACGAGACCGACGAAGCCGAGGGCCACGCCGGCGAAGGTCCACGGGCGGGGACGGTCCCCGCCGACGGTGCGCAGCACCACGACCAGGAGCGGAACGGTGGCGACCAGCAGCGCGGCGACACCGGAGGGCACCGCGTCGCCGGGCGCACCGGACTCGGCGACCACCACCAGCCCGTTGCCCCCGGCCAGCAGCAGCACGCCGACCAGCGCGGCCGAGCCGAGGCGGCGGGGCGGCACGCGCAGCGATCCCGGTCCGCGCCGCAGCCGGAGCACCAGGGCCAGCACGACGGCGGCGGCGGCGAACCGCATCGCGGCGGAGGTGAGCGGCGGCAGTGACTCGACCGCCACGCGGATGCCCAGGTAGGTCGAGCCCCAGAACACGTAGACCAGGGCCAGGGCGGTCCAGATCACTGCGGTACGGGCCGGCGGCGCCACCGGTCCGGTGGCGTCCGTCGCAGTCGTGGGGCGTGAGCTCATCGGTGGACCACGCTACGGTGACCACGGCGTCGGCGTCGCCCCTTGGTGGCCGGCCTCTCAGCACTGGCGTACGCAGGAGGCGTTCATGTCGAACTTCGGACCACCGGGCGGCGGCGCACCCGAGCCGTGGGGCGCACGACGCCCCGACGACGGCTACGCTCCCGATCCGCACCGGGGCGGCCCGCAGTACGGCCCGCCGCAGCAGTACGGGCCGGCGCCGGAGTGGACCGGCACCCCGCCGCACCAGGGCTACCCGGCCGACCCGGGGCAACCGGCCTACGACGCCGGCCAGCCGCCGTACCCGGCCGGCCCGCCGGGCTACGACGCCGGCCAGCCGCCGTACCAGGCCGGCCCGCCGGGCTACGACACCGGGCAGCCGCCGTACCAGGCCGGCCCGGGCCCGTACGCCGGCGGGGGGCAGCCGCCGTACGCGGGCGGGCCTCCGCCGTACCTCGCCGGGCCGGCCCCCTACGACGAGCCGACGCCGCCGAAGCGGGGCCGGGGGCCGCTGCTGGTGGTGCTGATCGTGCTGGCGGTGCTGCTGCTGGGCGGCGCCGGGGCGTACTGGCTGCTCGGCCGGGACGAGGAGAGCCCGACGGCCGGGACGACGGCCGCCACCGCGCCGGCCGCGGATCCGACCGCGGCGGCACCGAGCGAGGCGGCGGACGCGACGCCCACGGCGGCGGCGCCGGCCTCGTCGACCGATCCGCGTTTCGTCAAGGCGGGGCAGTGCGTGGCCAACGAGGGCGGCGGCAGCCAGCCGAAGCTGGTGATCGCCGACTGCGCGCCGAAGACCTACGAGGTGTTGCGCCGGATCGACGGCGCGACGAGTGGCAAGAAGGACGCCGAGGCGAAGTGCGGCAAGGTGACCGGCTACACCGACTGGTACTTCTTCGACAGTGAGCTGGACACGCTCGACTTCGTGCTCTGCCTGAAGCGCCGGTGAGCCGGCGGTAGTCAAAACTAGGGCTGTCTAGCATCCACGCTAGACAGCCCTAGTTTTGTCTCGACGCCGACACGCGGTAGTCGCCTCTACGCACGTCTAGCCTGGCCGCTAGAGAAGCCGATACTGTGCGATTCGTGGATCCCGTCCGCAACCCGTACGCCCCCGGCGCCGGTCAGCGCCCGCCCGAACTCGCCGGGCGGGGGCGGGAGCTGGACGTGTTCGACGTGGTGCTGGAACGCATCGCACGCGGCCGGCCGGAACGCAGCCTGATGCTCACCGGGCTGCGCGGGGTCGGCAAGACGGTCCTGCTCAACACGCTGCGCTCGGAGGCGATCAACCACCTCTGGGGCACCGGCAAGATCGAGGCCCGGCCGGACCAGTCCCTGCGCCGGCCGGTCGCCGCCGCGCTGCACATGGCGGTCCGGGAGCTGGCCCCACGCCACCGCGCGCCGGACCGCATCGACGGCTTCCTCGGCGTGCTCAAGGCGTTCGCGCAGCGCTCCGCGCCGACCGGGCGCGGTGGCGCCGCGCCGAAACTGCGGGACCGCTGGCAGCCCGGCATCGACGTGCCGGCCACCAGCGGCCGGGCCGACTCCGGTGACATCGAGATCGACCTAATCGAGCTGCTCACCGACGCGGCGGCGGTCGCCACCGACGTGGGCACCGGCATCGCCATCTTCATCGACGAGATGCAGGACGTCGGCGCCGAGGACGTGTCGGCGCTCTGCGCCGCGTGCCACGAGCTGTCCCAACTCGGCGCGCCGCTGATCGTGGTCGGCGCCGGCCTGCCGCACCTGCCGGCGGTGCTCAGCGCCGCCAAGTCGTACTCCGAACGGCTCTACCGCTACCAGCGGATCGACCGGCTGGACCGGATCGCCGCCGACCAGGCGCTCTGCGCGCCGGCCGAGCGCGAGGAGGTCGAGTACGAGCAGAAGGCGCTCGACCTGCTCTACGAGAAGTCCGGCGGCTACCCGTACTTCGTCCAGGCGTACGGGAAGGCGACCTGGGACCACGCGCCCCGCTCGCCGATCACCGCGGCGGACGTCCGGGTCGCCGCGCCGGAGGCGGAGGCGGAGCTGGCGGTGGGCTTCTTCGGTTCCCGCTTCGAGCGGGCCACCCCGGCCGAACGCGAATACATGCGGGCCATGGCCACGTTGGCGCTGGTGGACGGCGAGGAGGGTGCACGCGACGACATGGACGCGGCGGTGCCCACCGCCGAGATCGCGCGGGCCCTCGGCCGCAAGCCGGCCAGTCTCTCCCCGGCCCGCGACGCCCTGATCAAGAAGGGCCTGATCTATTCCGGCGAGCGTGGCACCGTCGCGTTCACCGTCCCGCACTTCGGCCGCTACCTGCGCACCCAGCCGGCCTGAGCGACAACCGGCTCGACCGGGACGCCGCCGGCGGTCAGACCCGCGACCACGGCGGGGGGAAGACCACCTCGCCGGCCGGGGGCGGTGGCTCCCCGCCGGTGGACGGCGGCAGCACCAGCGCCTGCCACGGCTCCCCCAGCCCGGACCACGGGCTGGTCAGCCCCAGCCGGTCGGCCGGCCCGAAACCGAACCGCCGGTAGTACGCCGGGTCGCCGAGCACCACCACCAGCCGCTCGCCCAGCTCGGTGGCGGCGTCGAGCGCCGCCTGCACCACTGCGGCGCCGTGCCCGACGCGCTGCCGGTGCGGGGCCACCGCCACCGGTCCGAGCACCAGCGCCGGCCAGCCGCCACCGTCGGTGCGGACCCGCACCCGGGTGAGCAGCGCGAAGCCCACCACCTCGCCGCCGTACTCGGCGACCATGGCCAGCTCGGGGATCCACGCGGCGCTGTGCCGCAACTCCTCGACCAGGCCCACCTCCGGTGGGGCGGCCACGTCGGGTCGGGCGAACGCGGCGGCGAGCAGCCGGGCCACCGGTGCCTCGTCGGCCGGGTCCTCCGGGCGAAGTCGCAGCGTCGTCACCCGCGCGACCTTACCGAACACGGCCGGTCCATCCGCGACGGTCGCTGAAATCGATACCGGACGGACGTCGATACCTTTCGTGTGTTGCAGGGGTGACAGGCCCGGGGACGGGGTATGACTGGAAGCATGAAGCCCGTGCGCTCCCTCGCCCGAGTCATGTTGAGCGGCATCTTCGTGGTCAGCGGCGCCCGCAACCTGCGCAACCCGGAACGGCTGGTGCCCGCCGCGAAGCCGGTCACCGACCGGGTCACCCCGCTGATCCAGAACCTGCACCCGCGCATCCCGACCGACACCGAGACGCTGATCCGGGCCAACGCCGCGACGCAGTTGGTCGGCGGCCTGATGCTGGCCACCGGCCGGTTCAGCCGTCCGGCCGCGCTCGTGCTCGCCGGCACCCTGGTGCCGACGACCGCCGCCGGGCATCCCTTCTGGAACAACGACGACCCGGCCGCGCGCAACAACAACCAGATCCACTTCCTGAAGAACCTCGGCCTGCTCGGTGGTCTCCTCCTCGCCGCCGCCGACACCGAGGGCAAGCCGGGGCTGCGCTGGCGCGCGGGCCACCGGATCGACCACTCCCGCCGGTCGGTCAAGCGCGCGGTCCGCACCGCCCGCCGGGAGGCGAAGATCGCCGTACGCTCCGCCGCCACCGCGCGCCGCAGGCCCGGCTGACCTGCACCGAGACGGCCACCACCCCCCGCAAGGCCACCAATCACCTGAACCGTCCGAGACCCGTTAACGCGGCGGAAATGTCGCAAACACGTGTGGGATCGGACACGGTCGCGTAACGCGGGAGGCAGCATCGTGAGGCACCGTTCTAGGCTCCGTTCTGGACCTGGACGGGCACGACGACCTTGGTACGGGGGTGGCCACGCCATGCCGACGACAGTCGGTAGACGGACCAACCGCCTCACCCCGGCCCCCCGGGTCGTCCTCGGGGTCGACCAACGGCTCGCGGTACGCGTGGGCATCGTGGCCGCCGTGTCGTACGCGGCCTGGCTCGCCGTCGGCGCCTTCGGTCGGCCGTACAACTTCTTCGACATGAAGATCTACCACGGCGCGGTGCTGTGGTGGGCGAGCGGCAACGAGCTGTACGACTTCGTCGCGCCGTCGACGACCCTCGGGTTCACCTATCCACCCTTCGCCGGCCTGGTGATGCTGCCCATGTCCTGGCTGCCGGTGGACGCCGCCGGGTTCGTCAACGCGCTGGCCAGCATCGCCGCGCTCGCCGTCGTGCTGGCCGCGCTGCTGCGGCCGATCGTGGACCGGCTCGGCTGGCCGCTCTGGTTCACCGTCGGCATCGCCACCCCGCTCGCCCTGGCCATCGAGCCGTCCCGGGAGACCCTCGGCTACGGCCAGGTCAACCTGCTGCTCTTCGCGCTGATCATGGCGGACCTCGTGGGGCTGCGCTGGCGGGCCCGGCGCGGCACCCACCACGAGACCGCCGTGACGCCGCTGGCCCGCTTCGTCTACAGCGGCGCCTGGGCCGGGGTCGGCATCGGGCTCGCCACCGCCGTCAAGCTCACCCCGGCGCTGTTCGTGGGCTACCTGATGCTCACCCGGCAGTGGCGGGCCGCCTGGATCGCGGTCGCCACCGCGGTCGGCGTGACGCTCGCGACGTTCGGTGTGGTCGGCGCGGAGTCCCGCACCTACTTCACCGACGTGCTGTGGCAGACCGAGCGGGTCGGCGCCGCCGACATGACCGCCAACCAGTCCCTCGCCGGCCTGCTGGCCCGGCTGTACGACTCGATCGAGACGCCCGGACTGCTCTGGCTCGCCTTCTCGGTGCTGGTGCTGGCGCTGGGCCTGTCCCGGGCCCTCAACGCCCGCGCCGACGGCGACGAGCTGACCGCGTTCACGCTTGTCGGGCTGACCGCCAACGTGATCAGCCCGATCTCCTGGTCGCACCACCTGGTCTGGGTGATCCCGGCGATCGTGGTGCTGGCCGACGCCGCGGTACGCCGCCGCGACGCCAGTCGGGGCCTGCCGCTGCGCGGCAGCACGCTGCCCGCGACGAACGGCGTACCCCCGTTGCGCCCGCCGATCTGGTATCCCACGCTGACCGGGCTCCGGCACGCGGCCGGTGCGCTCGGGCTCTACCTGCTGTTCCTGATCTCGCCGATCTGGCCGTACGAGCACCAGCTCCCCGAGGTGTCCCACTACCAGGACGGCCTGTTCGGGGCGCTGATGGAGAACTCCCTGGCCATCGCGCTGATCGTGCTCGTCGCCGCGCTGCCGTGGCGGCCCGGCGCCGAGCCGGCCTTCTATTCCGACCGGTCGGCCCGCACCGCCCAGCTCGCCGCCCGACGCTGAGCGGCGGCCCGGCTCAGGGGCAGTTCACCCACTCCTCGGTGCCGTCGTCGAAGACCTGCCGCTTCCAGATCGGCAGCCGCGCCTTGACCTCGTCGACCAGCCGGGCGCAGGCCGCGAACGCCGCCGCCCGGTGCGCGGTGCTGACCGCCGCGACAAGCGCCACGTCCCCGATCTCCAGCGGGCCGATCCGGTGCGACACTGCCACCGCGTGGACCGCCGGGTCGGCGGCGATCTCCGCCGCCACCTCCCGCAGCACCGCCTCGGCGGTGGGGTGGCCCTCGTATTCGAGGCGGGTCACCGCCCGTCCGTGGTCGTGGTCGCGGACCACGCCCTGGAAGGACACCACCGCGCCGGCCCGGCGGTCGGCGACCGCCGCCTCGTGCGCGGCCAGGTCGAGCGGCCGGTCGGTGACCGCGCCCAGCACCACTCGCGTCTCCACGGTCATGAACGCTCTCCCGGGATCAGGGGCAGGGGCACGAACGGAACCCGGTCACCCACCGCGCCGCTGGTGCCGGGACGGATCACCGCGAAGCCGTCCGAGCCGGCCAGGCCGCGCAGCATCGCCGACCCGACGTGGCGCACCGGGTGGGCGGTGCCGGCGACCCGGTCCCACCGGGCCAGCGCGAGGTGGGTGTGGTCGCCGCGCCCGGGAACCGGCTCGGCCAGGGTGACCTGCGGCAGCACCGGCATCGGCCGGCCGGTGAGACCGGCCAGCAGGGGGACCACGAGGGAGACCAGGGCCACCACCGCGGACTGCGGGTTGCCCGGCAGGCCGGCCACGAAACGCACCCGCCCGTCACCGTCGACCAGGCGGGCGAGCAGCATCGGGAAGCCCGGGCGCACCGCCACGGTGTTGACCACGTAGTCGGCGCCCAGCGCCTCCAGCGTCGGGTGCAGGTGGTCGACCGGGCCGTGCATGGTGCCACCGGTGGTGCAGACCAGGTCGGCGTTGCCGAGCGCGCCGCGCAGCGCCGCGACATGCGCGGGCAGCGTGTCCGCGACCGGGCCGACCACGTCGCCGGCCCGCACCTGGCAGCCGTAGCGGCGCAGCCAGGCCGGCACCGACGGGCCGAGCGCGTCGCGCACCCGGCCGGCGCCCGGCGCGCCCGAGGTGAGCAGTTCGTCGCCGAAGACCAGCAGCGCGGCCCGGGGTGCCCGGCGGACCCGCAGCGTGTCGTGCCCGCACGAGGCGGCCAGGCCGATCACCGACGGATCCACGGGCGTGCCGGCGGGCAGCAACTCCTCGCCGAGGTGCGCCTCCTCGCCCGGCTCGCGCCACTCCGGCTGCGGCCGGGGCGTGCCGGCCACCCGGCCGTCCGCCGCGCGGGTCGACTCCTCGATCCGCAGGATCGCGCTCGTGCCGGCGGGCACCATCGCGCCGGTGGCGATCTCCACCGTGGTGCCGTCGTCGGCCAGCGGGGGCGCGGTGTGCCCGGCGAGCACCCGGCCGACCACCTGCCACGGCCCCGGCCCGCGCACCGCCCAGCCGTCCACGCTGGAGGTCGGGAACGCCGGCAGGGCGGTACGCGTGGTCAGCCGCTCGGCCAGGGTCTGCCCGTCGGTGTCGGCCAACGGCCGGGCGACCACGGGGAGCGCGGCGGAGAGACCGACCGCGTACACCCGGGCGCGGGCCTCTTCCCACCCGGCCGGCGGGGGCGCGCCCACCTCGGCCCCGGCGGCTTCGGTTTCCGTGCTCATCCGGCGAGCCTAACGCCGGCGCACGCGGCCCGCGGGCTCAGTGGTCGCCGCCGCGGAGCTGGTCGACCGCGTGCCGCAGGATCGGCCCCAGCACGGCCAGGCCGTCCCGGGCCCCGTCGCGCGAGCCGGGCAGGTTGACCACGAGCATCCGGCCGACCACCCCGGCCAGACCCCGCGACAGCGCGGCGGTGGGCACCGCGTCGCGGCTGTGCGCGCGGATCGCCTCGGCGATGCCGGGAATCTCGTAGTCGAGCAGCGCACCTGTCACGTCGGGGGTGCGGTCGGTCGGGGTGATGCCGGTGCCGCCGCTGGTCAACACCACGTCGACGCCCTCGTCGCGGGCGGTCCGCAGGGCCTCGCCGACCGGGTCGCCGTCGGGCACCACCACCGGCGCGTCGACCGCGCAGCCCAGCTCCCGCAGGCCGGCGACGAGCAGCGGCCCGCTGGTGTCCTCGTAGACCCCGGCGGCGGCCCGGTTGGAGGCCACGATCACCCGGGCGCGGATCACGGCCGGTCCTCCGGCCGCACCCACTCGCCGGTCTTGCCGCCGGACTTGCGCAGCACCCGCACGGCGTCCACCGAGGCGGCCGGGTCGACGGCCTTCACCATGTCGACCAGGGCGAGCCCGGCGACGGCCACCGCGGTGAGCGCCTCCATCTCCACGCCGGTGCGGTCGGCCGTCCGCGCGGTCGCGGTGATCTCCACGGTGTCGGAGGTCAGGCTCAGGTCGACGGCGACGCCGTGCAGGGCGATCGGGTGGCACAGCGGGATCAGGTCGGGGGTGCGCTTGGCCCCCATGATCCCGGCGAGCCGCCCGACCGCGAGCGCGTCGCCCTTGGGCAGGCCGTCGCGGCGCAACAGCTCCACCACCTCGACGGTGGTGCGGAGCCGGCCGGCGGCGACCGCGAGCCGGCCGGAGACCGGCTTGGCGGAGACGTCGACCATCCGGGCCGCGCCGGCCGGATCGACGTGGGTGAGCTGCGCGGGTTCGGTCACCGTCCGACCCTATCCGTCGGGTACGACGCGAGCGGCCCGCGCCGTCGATGGGGAGGGGCGTCGCGCCGGGTGCCGAAGGTCGGCACGACACCCCTCCGTCCCACCGTCGAGCCGCTGGGGAGACTCGACGGTGGGGGCCTCTCCGGCCTGGTCCGCCGCGTGCGGCGGACCCTCCCCGTTGGCCGACGACGGGACGCTACCGGGCACCGCGATAAGAAATCGATAAACTGGTTCAGGGGCTGGGGTGCGCCTGGTGGCGCTCGGGGGCGCCCATCCGCTCGAAGATCGCCTGGGCCCGCTGTCGGAACCGCTCCGCCTGCTGACCGTCGGTTCCGGTGACATGGCCGGCCAGGGCGGTCGACGCTCGGGCCTGCTCGTAGGGGTGAGCGATGCGGGTGGCGAGGGCGAGCGCACGGTGGTGCTCCGCCACCGCTTCGTCGGCCCGACCGGCGGCGGTCAGGGTCAGTCCGAGGTCGTTGAGCACCGCCGCCTGAACATGTCGCTCGCCCGAGTCCCGCGACAGGTCGAGCGCGAGTTCGTGCTGCGTGAGTGCGTCTCCGAACCGGCCCAGATGTCGGTACGCGATGCCGAGGTCGTTGCGCACCTCCGCCTCGCCGAACCGGTGCCCGGTGCGGTCCCGGAGCCGGATCGAGGCCTGGAGCAGGCGGATCGCCTTGTTGTGGCGCCCGAGACGATTCTCCACCGAGGCAATGTGCCCCAAGGCGTTCGACACGTGATAGTCGCTGCCCTGGCATCTCGCGAGGAAGAGATGCCGGCGATGAGCCTCCAACGCCTCGGCGTACCGCCCGACGGCGGTCAGCGCGTAGCCGAGGTTCGGCAGGGAGGGGATGGGGTCGACGTGGCCCCGCGAGTCCTCGCGGAGCAGTTGCCGGCCGAGGGTGACCGATCGTTCCGGATCACCGGTCAGCCAGTGCACCACCACGAGGTTCGCCCGGTAGCGGTGCTCGTTGCCGCGGTCGTCGAGCTTCCGGGAGATGGACACGGCCGTCTCCAGATGCCGTAGTGAGTCCAGGTAGCTGCCCGTCCGGGTGTACGCGGACGCGAGATAGTTGTGCATGACCGCCTGGGCAGCCAGGTCGTCGCCCAGTTCCGCCGCACTCAGGCCGGCACGGTGGATGACCACGATGTCGTCGAAGTACCCCCGCACGTAGCAGAACCGCCACATGGCCCGCGCGAGCCGCCAGGCGTAGCCGGAATGCCCCTCCCGCTCGGCGAATGCGATCAGGGCGACGAGGTTGGCCCGCTCCCGTTCCAGCCATTCGACGTCCGATGCATCGGCCCGGTCGGCGAGGTCGGGGCGGCGCGGCGGATCAAGGCGCAGGTGGGCGTGCAGCACCCGCTGGTCCAACTCGCTGGCTCGGACCACCACCTGATGGAGAACGTGATCGAGCAGGCGGGCGCCAGCCTGCTGACGTTCCGCCGGGTCGGCCGAGTCATGGAAGAGGTCGGCGGCGTACTGGCGCATCAGGTCGTGCAACCGGTAGCGCCCCGGGGCCGTCTCCTCGATCAGATGCTGGTCGAGGAGATCGTCCATCATCTGCTCGGTGGGCTCCACCGGCAGGTCGACCAGGGCAGCGACCATCCGCGCGTCGAGGGAGTCACCCGGGTGGAGGCTGACGAGCCGGAACAGTCTCCGGACCGGCTCGGCCAACTGCTCGTACGAGGCGGAGAATGCTCCGGCGACGGTCTGCTGGTCAATCGCGAGCCGTCGGAGCACGGTACCTCCGGCGCCCAGTCGCCGGGCGAGGTCGGTGACCCGCCAGGTGGCCCGGTGGGCCAGCCATCCGCCGGCCAGCCGAACTGCGAGTGGCAGATGGCCGCAGCGGCGCGCCACCTCCACCGCCGCCTCCGGTTCGGCGCGGATCCGGTCCTCGCCGGCGGTACGGGCCAGCAGTTCCACCGCCTCGCCGGAGGTCAGGACGGGAAGTGACACAGCCGGTCCGATGTCGCCGACGGACAATCGGCGCCGGCTGGTCACCAGCGCCACCGTGCCCGCGCCGGTCGGCAGGAGCGGACGGATCTGCGCCCCGCTCGCCGCGTTGTCCAACACCACGATCACGCGGCGATGCCCTAGCTCGTGCTGCCACAACTCGGCGCGCTCGTCGTGATCCGTCGGAATCCGACCGGCCGGTACGCCCATCTGCCGAAGCAGCACGGTCATCGCTTCGGCCGGGTGGATCGGATCGCTCCCGTCGTGCCCGCGAAGGTCGATGAAGAGCTGGCCGTCCCGGTACCGGTCGGCGAGCAGGTTCGCCAGATGCAGCGCGAAGGCCGTCTTGCCGCTACCCGCCATGCCGTCGACAACCCGTACCGCCGATGCGTCGGCCGCCGTGAGGGCGATCTCAGTGAGTGTTCGTTCGACGAGCTCGCGACGACCGACGAAGGTGACGAGCACCCGCGGGAGGTGGTGCCTGTTCCCCCGTACGTTCGGCTCGGGACCGGTCGAAGGGCCGACGGACGAGTGCTGCGGGGATGTGCCGTCGTGCAGAGAGTGCCGCAGGCGAAGCAGTTCGGCACCAGGCTGGATGCCGAGTTGCTCGGCGAGCACCCTCTCGGTCCGACGGATGACGGCGAGCGCACCGGCCTGGTCTCCGTCGGACCACAGGGCATGGGCGAGCAAGACCTGCGCGTGCTCCCGGTACGGGTTGCTTCCGGCGTGCGCGGTGAGCAGCGCGATCGCGGCTCGTGTGCGGCCCAGCTCGAGATCCAGTTCGGCCCGGAGTTCGACCGCGGCCAGCCGCTGCTCGTCCAGGGACGCCCGGCGCGCCGACAGCACCGGCCCCACCCGCAGACCGGCCACCAAGGAGCCCCGCCAGAGCCCCTCGCTCTCCGCCAACAGGGCGTCTGCCGCCTGCCTGTTCCCTTCGGACCGGGCGGACCGGGCCACTTGGGCCAGGCGCTCGAAGCGATGGACGTCGACATGCTCGGCGTTGACGTCCAGCCGGTAGCCCCCCGGCAGACGAACGAGTTCCGGCCCATCGTTCTGAACGAACATCCGCCGAAGATTTCCGACATAGGACCGCACGTTCGCTATCGCGGACGGCGGTGGGTCGTCCGGCCAGAGTTCGTCCACGAGCACGTCGACGGTAACCAGGCGGGCGCTGTGCAATGCCAGCACAGCCAAGGCGACCTGCTGCTTGGGTGTACCCAGGGGCAGCGAGACGGATCCTTGCCACACCTGGGGCGAGCCCAGCAGTCGGATCTCCGCCAATTACTCCCCCGTCCCACGCGCATTCGAATGCGGGCGCATTCCCGCTACTGCGCCGCATTGCGGGCATATGGAAGATTGCGCCCGATCCGTCGTGGCTCCGTAAATGACACCGGAGAGCGACGACGCATTTTCTGTAAGTTGACGTGCCGCATGTTACGGACGCCGAAACCGAACGACTACAGACATCGGCGAGAGGCGGCTCGATAATCCCATAGAACGACCAGTTGAATATGCGTTCAGTTTCCAGGCAAAGACGCTGCGTAACAAGCACCCGTCTCATTGGCGCAATATGCGCATATGGACATCTAATATAACCAACGCGGCCTAAACGCCATAAGATGTCGTTCATCCAAGGGGACGTGATCCGGCTCCCGCAGATCGGACGAAAGGCGAGGCAGATGCGCGGCAACGACTGGCTCTGAAGCGAACTTCCCGGGCACCCGAGCGGGTCGTACAGTACGTGTTGACGCACCGCGACGACCCGAGTGCGGTGGAGGCGAACACGTGACTCGCGCCCAGGCACGCGACAATGGGACCGATCGGCGGCTGTTGCTGCTTGTCGGTCTCGTCGTGTTTACGGCCACCGTCGCCACCCTCGTCAGTGTCCGGCTCATCGGCGCCACCGGCCTGTTGACGGAGAACAACCTCACCCGCGCCGGCACGATCACCTTCCTCGTCGCGGTAGCCGCGACCGTCAATGTACGAATCCGCATTCGTGCCACGACCCACGGTGTCTCCTGGACCGACGCGGCCTCGGTGATCGGGCTCGCGGTCGCGCCCGTGCCCTGGGTCGTCATCGCCACCGGGCTGGGCGTCGCGATCGCCCGGTTGATCGGCCGGCTCCCGCCGATCAAGCTGGCCTTCGGCGTGGCCAAGGAGATGACGCTTGTCGCCGCAGGCGGACTCGTCCTCGTCGCCGCCGGATGGTCCTGGCCGTGGACAGGGCCGATCAACCACTCACTCCCCGCCCTGGTGCTCGCCTATCTGACCGTCGTGGTCCTCGACGAGGTGCTCACCTTCCCGGTTCTCGCCTTCGCAACGGGCACCCCGATCCGCAAACGGTTCCGTGAGCAGGTGGACCTCCGGCTGGCCAGTGTCTTCGCCCGGTTCTCGGTGGTCCTGTCCACGCTCCTCATCCTGAGGAGCAACCCGACCTTCCTGATCGTCGTACCGCCACTCGTGCTGAGCCTGCACCTCGCCTACTCCAGCCGCCTCCGCAGCCGGGCCGAACGCGAGGCGTGGCAGCGACTGGCCCGGACGACCGACGCGCTGAACGTGGTCGACCTCGATCAGGTCCTCACCACCGCCGTCACCCAGGCCGCCGAGCTCTTCTCCGCCGACGAGGTCGAGATCGAGCTGCGCGAGGAGGAGAAGGTCGTCCGCGGCGTGGGCGGAGCCATCACCTACCGCGGTCCGACCGGTGAACCGAGCGGAATCCAGGGACCGGTGCTCACCAGCCGCCTCGAAGGCCATGACCAGACCGTCGACATCGGCGAGCTGCGTCTCCGCTTCGCCGGCCCGGTCGAGCTGTCCGAACGCGAGCAGTACACCCTGCGTACCTTCGCCTCCGCCCTGTGCACCGCGGTCCGCAACGCCCAGGCGTACGCCGAACTCGCCCGCATCGCCGCCGACCACGCCTACGCCGCCACCCACGACGCCCTCACCGGCCTGTCCAACCGCCGCCACCTGCTCGACGAGGGCACCGCCCAGCTCACCACCCGGCACGCCGACGGCGTCACCGCCCTGGTGCTGATCGACCTCAACCACTTCAAGGAGGTCAACGACACGCTCGGACACGGCGCCGGGGACCAGGTGCTCGTCCAGGTCGCCGACCGGCTGCGCGACGCGGCCCGCCCCGACGACCTGGTCGCCCGGCTCGGCGGCGACGAGTTCGCCGTGCTCCTGCGCGGCCTGCCTGCCCCGGCGGTCGCCGCGCATCGCGCCGAGGTCCTGCTCGCCGCCCTGCACGACCCGCTCGACCTGGACGGCATGCGGATCAGCGTGGAGGCCAGCGGCGGCATCGCCGCCGCCCCCGCCACCGGCGGCATGGCCGAACTGCTCCGCCGCGCCGACGTGGCGATGTACCAGGCCAAACGCGCCGGCCAGCGGACCGCCACGTACGCGCCGACCCGCGACACCGCCGACCTGAACCGGCTCACCCTCGGCGGGGAACTGCCCCGGGCGGTCGCCGACCACGAGTTCACCGTCAACTTCCAGCCCATCGTCGACCTGGGCAGCGGTCAGGTCGTCGGCGCGGAGGCGCTGGCCCGCTGGCACCACCCCACCCACGGGCTGATCGACCCGCTGCGCTTCCTCGAAGCGGTGGAACGCTCCGGGCTGCTGCCCGCGTTCGCCGAGGCCATCCTCGACCAAGCGCTGATCGCCGCCGGCTCCTGGCACGACGCCGGCTTCGACCTGCCCGTCTCGGTGAACGTGTCACCCCGCAGCCTCCTCGACGCCCGCTTCCCCGGCGCCGTGCTGGCCCGACTGCGCGCCCACGACCTGCCACCGGACCGGCTCGTGCTGGAACTGACCGAGACACTCACCCTCAGCCAGCTCGACGTGGTCGACCGGGTGCTCAGCCGGCTGCGCGACTCCGGCGTCCGACTCGCCCTCGACGACTTCGGCACCGGCTACTCGTCGCTCTCCCTGCTCTCCCGCATCCCGGTCCACGAACTCAAGATCGACCGCAGCTTCGTCACCGCCATGGAGACCGCACCCGAGGCCGCCGCCGTCATCCGCTCCACCCTCGACCTGGGCCGCAGCCTCGACCTCACCGTCGTCGCCGAGGGCGTGGAGAGCGAACCGCAACGCCGCGCCCTGTGGGAACTGGGCTGCGCGGCCGGGCAGGGCCACCTGTTCGCCCGCCCGCTGGCCGCCGGCGCGCTGCTCGCCGCCCTGCACCGCGGTGCCGGCGGCCGGCCCGGCGCGCTCGCCCGGCCGCTGCACGACGCCGGCGCGGTCATCCGGCTCCCCGGCCGCCGCCCCGGCGGCGCCCGCAACCGCCCCGCCCCGCCCGCCGCCGACGCCCGACACCCCTGAGCACCCGGCCCCGACCCGGCCGGACCACACCCCCGGTCTGCCAGACTGGCCCGCGTGACCGCGCACGCCGACCCGGCCAGCCCCGCCACCCGCCGCTGGTCGACGCTCGAAACCGCCGCCGGCGGCCTCGCCCTCGACCTGGCCCTCTACGCCACCGCCACCGTCTTCGCCGCGGTCACCGCCGCCACCTCCACGCTGCCCCCGCACCGCGCGTGGGGAGCGGTCGCCACCATCGGGTACGCCCTCGCCACGCTCGCCGCGACCATCCAGCTCCTCGCCCGCCGCCGCGACCCCGGCACCCGCCTGGCCGGGCTGCCCGCCCGCTGGACGGTCACCGGCCTCACCTGGGCCACCACCGCGCTGCTGCCGGTCGTCACGCAGAGCGTCCAGCGGGCCGCCGGACGCACCGACCGGGCACAGGAGGAGGTGCTCGTGGTCGAACACGCCGGCACCCGCCTCGCCGAGCACGGCACCCCCTACCTCGGACCCGACGCGATCGCCGCCCTGCCCCCCGGCGAGCAACTCCTCGGCTACACGCCCTACCAACCGGGCATGGCGCTGTTCGGGCTGCCCCGCGCCCTCGGCGACGCCTGGTGGACCGACGCCCGCGTCTGGTTCGCCGTGGCCACCGCGCTCGCCCTCGCCGCGCTTGTCGCCGCGCTGCGCCCACCGGCCACCGGCTCGGGATCGTCCCCCCGCGCCGCCGCGCTGCTGCGCGCCGTCCAGGCCGCCACCGTCCTGCCGGTCTGCGCGCTCACGCTCGCCACCGGCGGCGACGACCTGCCCGTACTCGCGCTCTGCCTGCTCGCGCTCGGGTTCGCCGCCGCCGGCCGACCCGGTCGCGCGGGCCTCGCGGTCGGCGCGGCCGGCGCCCTGAAGCTCTTCGCGCTGCCTGTCGCGATCGTGTTGATCTGCTGGGCCGCCACCCGGCGGGCCGGCGCCCGCACCGCGCTCGGCGCGCTCGGCCTGCCCGTCCTCGCCCTGCTCCCGGTGCTGCTCGTCGACTCCGACGCCCTGGTCGAGAACGTGCTGCGCTTCCCGCTCGGCCACGGCCTGGTCACCAGCCCGGCCCAGTCCCCGTTCCCCGGACATCTGATCGCCGAGACGCTCCCCGCCGGCCGGGTGGTCGCCGCCGCGCTGCTCGTCGCGGTCGGTCTGGCGATCGCCGTCCGGCTGCTGCGCCGCCCGCCACGCACCGCCGCCACCACCGCCGCGGTCTGCGGGTACGGGCTGCTCGCCGCGATCCTGCTGATGCCCTCCACCCGCTTCGGCTACCTGCTCTACCCGATCGCCCTGCTCGTCCTCGCCCCGGCGCTGGCACTCGCCGAGACCTCGACGCGGGACACCGGCCGAACGGCATTCCCGGCAACCGCCCGGCGTGATCCGGCCGGAAGGCGTACACCTGAGGCATGACCACCTACCGCGACCGGGCCGAGGCGGGACGGGACCTCGCCGAGCGCCTCACCGACCTCGCCGGTCGGCCCGACGTCATCGTCCTCGGTCTGGTCCGCGGCGGCGTACCCGTCGCCCGGGTGATCGCCGACCGCCTCAACGCCCCCCTCGACGTGCTTGTCGTCCGCAAGCTCGGCGTGCCCTGGGCGCCCGAGGTCGCCTTCGGGGCGCTCGGCCCCGGCGGCGTGCAGGTCCTCAACGACGCGGTCGCCGACCGGATCAGCGAGAACGACCGCGCCCAGGTCCGCCGCCGGGAACAGGCCGAGCTGGACCGCCGTGAACAGCGCTACCGAGGCGGCCGGCCGCCGCTGGACCTGACCGGCCGCACCGCCGTCGTCGTCGACGACGGACTCGCCACCGGCGCCACCGCCCGCGCCGCCGTCCAGGTCGCCCGCCACCTCGGCGCCGCCCGCGTACTCGTCGCCGTCCCGGTCGGCGCCCCGCAGGCGTACGGCATGCTCGCCGCCACCGCCGACACGGTGGTGAGCTGCCAACTCCCGCCCGACTTCGCCGCCGTCGGTGCCTACTACGACGACTTCCACGAGGTCTCCGACGACGAGGTGACGCAGGCGCTGACCGCCATCGCGTGAAATCACCCGGTACCGTCGATGGCATGCAGCTCACGTGTCCCAAATGCCGTGGAGAGATGCGCCAGTACGAGCGCAGTGGAGTAGTCATCGACCAGTGCGGCGAATGCCGCGGGATCTTCCTCGACCGAGGCGAACTCGAGAAGCTGTTCGAGGCCGAGGCCAACTGGAACCGGCAGCAGGGCGGCGCCCCGCAGGCCGCGCCCGCCGGAGCCGGCTACCCGCCCCCGCCGCCGCCCGCCGCCCCGCACCAGCCCGGTTACGGCGCCGTACCCCCGCCGCCCCCTCCGCCGCCGCCCGGCCACGGCTACGCGCAGCCCGCGTACGGCCACGGGCAGCAGCACTACGGCTACCACGGTCACTACCGCCGGAAGAAGAAGCACGGCTTCCTCGGCGAGCTCTTCGACTGAGCTGCTCAGGTTAGGAGGGGCCCCTTGTTAACGCCTGGGCGATAGCAGGGGCCCCCGCCTAACCGTGCCGACCGGCGCGCGCCGTGGCAGGCTGCACCCCATGAGCCCGATCCGGCAGCACGAGGCGCTGGCCCAGGCGTACGGCGGCATCACCGCCGCCGTCACCCCGCTCGACGACGCCGGCCTGCAACGACCGACCCGCTGCCGGGGCTGGGTCGTCGCCGACCTGCTGTTCCACGTGCTCTGCGACGCCCAACGCGCGCTCGTGGCGCTGGCCAGCCCGGCGCCCGGCCCGGCCGACGTGGACGACGTCAGCTACTGGCGGGCGTTCTCCTCCGGCGACGACGACGGTGCCGGCGCGAAGCACGCGTGGTGGGCCCGCCGCTCGGCCGCCGCCTTCGACCGGCCCACCGGCGTGGTCCGGATCTGGTCCGACACCGCCCCGGCCGCCGCCCGCGCCGCAGCCGCGGCCCACCCGGACGGGTACGTGACCACGCAGGGGCACGTGCTGCGCGTACCCGATCTGCTCGCCACCCTGACCACCGAGGCGGTCGTGCACCACCTCGACCTGGTGGTGGACCTGCCGGACGCGCCGCGACCGGCGGCGGACCCGACCCGGGTGGCGGTGACCACGATGGACGGGCTGCTGCCCGACGAGGCGGTACGCCCGGCCGGCTGGGACGACCACGAGTATCTGCTCAAGGCCACCGGGCGGGTGCCGCTGACCGACCGGGACCGGTTCGAGCTGGGCGAGGCCGCGGGCTGGGTCCCCCTGCTCGGCTGACCGCCCTCAGACGATGGCCATGTCCACGAAGCGCGACAGGTGCAGCTGGGCGGCGACCGTCACCGTGTCGGTAGGACCATTTCTGTGCTTGGCAACAATAAAGTCCGCCTCCCCGGCCCGCGGCGACTCCTTGTCATAGTAGTCATCACGGTGCAAAAGAATGACAACGTCAGCATCCTGCTCAATGGAGCCCGATTCGCGCAGATCGGACAATTGTGGACGCTTGTCGGTGCGCTGCTCGGGGCCACGGTTCAGCTGACTCACCGCGATCACCGGGCACTCGACCTCCTTGGCCAGCAGCTTCAGGCCACGGGACAGGTCCGCGACCTCCTGCTGCCGGCTCTCGGTGCGCTTCGGTGACGTCATCAGCTGGAGATAGTCGACGACGATCAGCTTCAGGTCGTGCTTCTGCTTGAGCCGGCGCGCCTTCGCCCGGATCTCCATCAGGTTCATGCTCGGGGTGTCGTCGACGAAGAGCGGCGCCTCGCTGATCTCGCCCATGCAGCGGGCCAGCTTGGTCCAGTCGTCGTCGGAGAGCTGCCCGCTACGAAGAATGTGCAGCGGTACGCGGGCCTCGGCCGAGAGGAGTCGCATGACGATCTCGACCTTGCTCATCTCCAGCGAGAAGATGGCCGACGCCTGGTTGGCGCGGATAGCCGCATTTCGGGCAAAGTCCATTGATGCGGTCGATTTTCCCAAACCGGGCCTGCCCGCCACGATGATTAATTGACCCGCGTGCAGGCCGTTGAGCAGCCGGTCGAGGTCGGTGAAGCCGGTCGGCACGCCGGTCATCACGCCGCCCTGGGCGCCGACCGCCTCGATCTCGTCCAGCGTCGGCTGGAGCATGTCGGCGAGGATCGCGAAGTCCTCGCTGACCCGCTTCTCGGTGATCTCGTAGACGGCCTGCTGGGCGAGGTCGACGATGTCGTCCACGTCGCGGCTGCCGCTGGGGCCGGTGCCGTAACCGAGCTGCACGATCCGGGTGCCGGCCTCGACCAGCCGGCGGAGCACCGCCCGCTCGCCGACGATGCGGGCGTAGTAGGCCGCGTTGGCGGCGGTGGGCACGCTCGCGATCAGGGTGTGCAGGTAGGGCGCGCCGCCGATCCGGGCGAGGTCGCCGGAGTCGGCGAGCGCCGCCGCCACGGTGATCGGGTCGGCGGGTTCACCCCGGCCGTAGATGTCGAGGATCGCGTCGAAGATGGTGGCGTGCACCGGGCGGTAGAAGTCGTTGGTCTTGAGGATCTCCACGACGTCCGCGATGGCGTCCTTGGAGAGCAGCATGCCGCCGAGGACGCACTGCTCGGCGGCGACGTCCTGGGGCGGGGTCTTCTCGAAGGACGCGTCCCGGTGCGGCGGCTCGGACGGTTGCCCCCCGGTCCGTTCCGCGCGCGTCTCGTCGGTGACCGACACGGGTCCCCCCTTGCTGCGTCGGATCGTGTCCAGCTCTATCGCCGGGGTACGACAACTTCCGCCGACCCTCCGGTCGATCGGGGGCCATCGCCCGGCGGTCGCTGGCCACGATACGGAACCCGAGGTCAGCCACCAACACAGGCGGTGGACGAGCCTCGGGACAACCTGTGGACGCAGGGGGACCGGCATGTGCGCAGGGTGTGCACAGGGTGTGGAAAAGTGATGGGGAATTCCGGGCCTATCGCTCCTGACCTGGGCTTTTCCCATCCCCACCCTGTGGACGGAAGATTTCAGGTCGAGCCTTGTCGCCGTTCGTCCCGTACTATCGCTGCGAACGGCTGCACCTGGACAGCGGATTGCACTTTCGGGTTGAGAAGGGTCACGCTCCGGCCGTGAGACACCGGGACTGGGCAAGCGGGGAGGACACCCCGCGCGAGCGCCGGCCGAGCGGTTCCTGGGACACCTCCGGTGGTCCGCGCGAGGTCGACCCGTACGCGCCGGAGCGCCACCGCACTCCGAGCCGACGACGGGCGATCGAGCGTGGCCAGGACGAGCCGGTGGACGCCTACCTTCCGCGGTGGGCGGTCGAGTCGGGGATCGGCCGGGCCGACGGTGGTGGTCGGCACGCCGCGCCGGACGACGACGCAGGCGACGAGGTCGAGTCGCCGTCCTCCGGTGGCGGCTGGCGCGCCGACGCCGGGTGGCGCCGCGACGGCGGCCGGCGTGAGCTGCGGGCCATCGGCGCCGGGCCGGTGTCGGACCACACCGCCGAGTGGACGCTCGACGCCCCGCAGGAGCGGGGGTACGTCGGCAGCCGTCGGGCCGAGAACGAGGACGAGCCGGTGTCCGGCTCGATCCCGAGGAGCCGGCCACGCCGGGCGGCCACGCGTAAGCCGGAGGTGACCTGGTCGGGGTTGCCGGAGGAGGCGAGACCGGCTGATGCCGCCGGTGGGTGGGAGGCCGAGCGGCCGGCCCGCCGGGCCCGGCGGTCGACGTCGGGTTCCTCCTGGCCGCCACCGGCGGTCGATCCGTGGGAGCGGGGCCGTGCGGTCGAGCCGCCGCCGGTGGAGCAGCCGCCTGCGGTCGACCCGTGGGACGCCTCGGGCGTGCAGGCGTGGGGACGACCGGCGTCCGCGGGTCGGTGGGACCGGCCGGAGGACCGGTGGGACCGGACGGAGCACACCGGCGAGTGGGACCGGTTCACCGACACCGGTCACCTGGACCGGGTGCGGGACACCGGCGACCGCTCCCCGGCGGTCGACCCGTGGGACCGGACGGCGCCGCCGGTCCGGGAGGGCTGGGCGTCGCCGGAGCGGGTCGAGGAGTTCTGGTCGGGCACCCGGCTGGCGGGCGACGATCCGCGCTGGATGGAGACTCCGACGTCGGCGCCGCGCTCGCCGATGGTCGCGTACCCGTCGCCGCGTCCGCGGCCCGCGCCTCGTCGCCGGTCGCCGGAGCCGGTCGCGGCGGGTGGTTCCGCGTTGCGGCGGGGGATGGACACGATCGGCGGCGGCTCGTGGGGCCGGCGGCTGGAGGACGACCTGCTGGATCCGGACCCGGGTGGTCCGCTGCGTCCGTTGGTCTACACGGCGGCCTGCTATCTGGTGCCGGCGGTGCTGCTGTTCCTGGGTCTGGTGTTCCTGGACGGGCAGGCGCCGGCGGGGTGCGTGACCGACATCAGCGGCGGCGGCTGTGACTCGCCGCGGGCGCACGCGTTCGCGTCGTTGTCGGCGGCGGCGCCGCGCTTCGGGCTGGCGTTGGTGAGCAGTCTCGTGGTGGCGGTGCTGCTGCGTCAGGTGGGGACGACCTGGCGGTCGGCGACGGTGGCGCTGGCGGCGGCCGTGGTGGGTGGCGGTCTGTCCACGGTGGTGATCAGCGCGGTGACCGGCCAGGCGATCGGCTGAGGCGGCCGGCCGGGTGTCGGACATGCGGAAGGGCCCGCACCGGACAACCGGTGCGGGCCCTTCCGTCGTGCGGTGGGTGTCAGCCCTTGACCACGTTGAGGTCGAACTTGGCGGTCACCTCGGGGTGCAGCCGGATGCTGACCGGGTAGGCGCCGAGCGACTTGATGTGGCCGGGCGTCTCCAGCCGGCGACGGTCCAGGGTCGGACCGCCGGCCGCCTTGACGGCGTCGACGATCTCGGCCGGGGTGACCGAACCGAAGAGCCGCCCGCCGTCGCCGGCGCGGGCCTTCAGGTTGACCTTCAGGCCCTCGAGCTGGCCCTTGATCTCGTTGGCGTGGTCGAGGTCGCGCACCTCGCGGGCCGAGCGGGCCCGCTTGATGACCGTGACCTGCTTCTCGGCGCCCTTGGTCCAGGCGATCGCGAAGCCCTGCGGCAGCAGGTAGTTACGGCCGAAGCCGTCCTTCACCTCGACGATGTCGCCCGGAGAGCCGAGGCCGGACACCTCCTGGGTAAGGATGATCTTCATGTCCGTGCCTCCCCTCAGCGTGCCGTGGCCGTGTACGGCAGGAGCGCCATCTCGCGGGCGTTCTTGACCGCACGGGCGATCTGCCGCTGCTGCTGCGAGGTCACGCCGGTCACCCGTCGAGCGCGGATCTTGCCGCGGTCGGAGATGAACTTGCGCAGCAGCGCGGTGTCCTTGTAATCGATATAGGTGATCCCGTCCTTGTCGAGCGGGTTCACCTTCTTCTTCGGCTTGCGCAGTGCGGCAGCCTTCGCCATTGCTCTTGCTCCTGGTTTGCGATCGCGGGCGCTCGGCGCCATCAGAACGGGGGCTCCTCGTCGAAGTTTCCGCCGCCCGAACCAGCGCGGGAGGGGGCCGGGGCAGCCGAGGCCCAGGGGTCGTCGAAGTTGCCTCCGCCGCCGCCCTGGCCACCACCGCCACCACCGCCGAAGCCGCCGCCTCCGCCACCGGAGCGGGACATCTTCTGCACCTTCGCCGTGGCGTAGCGCAGGGACGGGCCGATCTCGTCGACCTCCAGCTCGATGACGGTGCGCTTCTCACCCTCGCGGGTCTCGTACGACCGCTGACGCAGCCGGCCGGACACGATCACCCGGGCGCCGCGCTGCAGCGACTCGGCGACGTTCTCGGCGGCCTGGCGCCAGACCGTGCACGAGAGGAACAGCGGCTCGCCGTCCTTCCACTCGCCGGACGCCTTCTCCAGGAACCGGGGCGTCGAAGCGACCCGGAACTTCGCGACCGCCGCACCGGACGGGGTGAACCGCAACTCGGGGTCATCGGTCAGGTTGCCGATGACCGTGATGGTGGTGTCTCCTGCCATGACCATCTCCTCGCGCACTCATCGTTGTGCCGTACAGGCTCTCAGAGCCCTCCGACAGCGCGGATGAGGTTTTGATCCGGACGTGCCGGGTCCTAGATGCTCAGCGCATCTCCGGGCGAATGACCTTGGTACGCAGCACCGACTCGTTGAGCCGGAGCTGACGGTCCAGCTCGGCCACGGCCTCCGGCGTCGCCTGGAGGTCGACGACGGCGTAGATGCCCTCGGCCTTCTTGTTGATCTCGTACGCGAGGCGCCGGCGGCCCCACACGTCGGTCTTCTCCACCGAGCCACCCGCGGTCCGGATCACGTTCAGGTACGTGTCGAGAGACGGGGCGACGGTGCGCTCCTCGAGGCTGGGATCGAGGATCACCATGACTTCATAGTGACGCAAGACGTGCTCACCTCCTGTGGGCTAGGCGGCCACGGTCCTTCCGTGGCAGGAGGTCGTGCGTCGTGGCCCGCCCGATGCCGGGGGAACCCGGCCGGACGCGGACAACCGGACCAGGATAGCCGGTCCGGACGATCATGCCGGGGCCGGTGGCCCCGGAGGCGGCGACAGGGGCCCACCTTCGGCGTCGCGCGCCGAGAAGGTGGACCCCTGTCCACGGGGCCGCGGGGCGTCCCGTCCGCATTCCTTGGGTGGGACCTGGGGAGGAACGACCACACCGATGAGGTTGGATCGAGGACGCCCCGCGGAGCTTTATCATGTTGTTGCCTGGTCTGACCATACAGCGGCTCTCGTCACCACTTGGGGTAAATGAAGAAATTCGTCCACCTGACCGATTGCGGTGCCGCCGGGGAGCGGGTCCCGCCCCGTCGTGTCGGGCCGCACGGCGGGGCGTCCCGTTGCCGGGGGCCGCGCCCACCCGTTCCGTGCTGTGGACCACGTCCGGGTGGAGCGTCGACCATCGATCCCACCTCGGACAACGACCGCCGGGCCGGGTGGTGACGCGGGAGGAGCCGCGACCACGCCGCGTGCGCGCGCACCGCGCGTCGCAGGGGCGACGTAGGCTGCCCTGCATGCGAATCGGAGCCCACGTCGATCCGGCCGACCCGCTGGCCGAGGCGGCCGCCCGGGAGGCGGACGCGGTGCAGTTCTTCCTCGCCGACCCGCAGGGTTGGAAGGCCCCGAAGCCGCGCGAGGACGCCGAACGCCTGCGCGCCGCCGACGTCGACCTCTACGTCCACGCGCCGTACGTGATCAACGTGGCCACGCTCAACAACCGGATCCGCATCCCCAGCCGCAAGCTCCTGCTCGGCCACGCCACCGCCGCCGCGGCGGTCGGCGCCAGGGGGTTGATCGTGCACGGCGGCCACGTCAACGCCGGGGACGACCTCGCCAAGGGCTTCGACAACTGGCGCAAGACCTTCGCCTACGCGGCCGACTCCGGTGGCTTCCCGCTGCCGGTGCTGATCGAGAACACCGCCGGCGGTGACAACGCCTGCGCCCGGCACCTCGACGCGCTGGCCCGGCTCTGGGACGCGCTCGGCGACCACGAGGTCGGCTTCTGCCTCGACACCTGCCACGCCCACGCCGGCGGCGAGGAGCTGCTCGGCCTGGTCGACCGGGTGAAGGCGATCACCGGCCGGATCGACCTGGTGCACGCCAACAACTCCAAGGGCGCCTTCGACTCGGGCCAGGACCGTCACGACAACCTCACCGGCGGCACGATCGACCCCGAGCTGCTGGTGGCGGTCATCCGGGCGGCCGGGGCGCCGGTGATCGTCGAGACCCCGGGAGGCGTCGAGGGTCAGGCGTCCGACATCGCGTTCCTGCGCGGGCAGCTGGGTGCCGCGGCATGACCACGGAGCAGTCCGGCGCGACCGGTGACCGGTCCGGCGCCGATCCGCAGCCTGCGGACGCCCCGGCGGGCGGCAAGCCGCGCGCGGGCCGGCCCCGGGCCTCCTCGACCGCGACGACCGCCGCCCGCGACAGGCCCGCCCCGGCCGCCGGCGACGAGCACGACAGCGCCCCGACCGCCGGCACGGACGACGTCGCCCGGACCGCCACCGGCGAGGACGACAGGGCCGCCGACCTCGACAGCGCCGCCGCGAGCAAGGACGAGCCCGGCGACGACCAGGAGGCCACCGCGAGCACGGACAAGGCGGCCAACGACCAGAACGCCACCGCGGGCACGGACAAGCCCGGCGACGACACGAGCGAGGGCGGGGCCGACGGCACGGACAGCGCCGACCAGGCCGACGGTACGGACGGCGACGAGCCGGCGGATCGCTGGACCGCGTTCGGTCCGGCGCCCGAGCCGGTGCTCGGCCGGGCCCGGCGGGCCGCCCGCGCGGTGGGCCGGTTCCTGGTGCACGAGTGGACCCTCGCCGCCGTCGCCACGCTGGCGCTGGCCGCCGCGATGACCTGGCCCACGCTGCGCTACCCGCGCTACACGCTGCCGCAGGACTACTGGGACCCGAGCCTGCAGGCGTGGCAGATGGCGTGGTCCGGGCACATCCTGCGCACCGACCCGGCGATGCTGTGGCACTCCAACACGTTCTTCCCGGAGAACTGGAGCTTCGCCTTCTCGGACACGCTGCTCGGATACGCCCCGGCCGGCCTGATCGGGGTCGGCCCGGAGCAGGCCGTGTTGCGCTACAACATCATGTTCGTGCTGGCCCACGCGCTCGCCGCGTTCGGGGCGTACGCGCTGGCCCGGCAGCTCGGCGCGGGCCGGATCGGCGGGGCGGTGGCGGGCGTGAGCTTCGCGTACGCCCCGTGGCTGCTGGCCCAGGCCGGGCACCTGCACATCATCTCCAACGGTGGCATCCCGCTGGCGCTGGCCATGCTCGCCCGTGGTCACGGCTGGTCGCTGCGCCACGGCTACCGTCCGCGTCGCCGGCACGCGGGCTGGGCGTTCGCCGGTTGGCTGGTGGCGGCCTGGCAGCTCAGTCTCGGCTTCGGCATCGGGCTCCCGTTCGCCTACCTGCTGGCCGGTGTCGGGCTGGTCTCGGTGGTGCTGTGGTTCGTCCGTCGGCGGCGGGTGAAGCGCCCGTTCGGGCGGCGGCTGTTCCTGGCCGACCTGGCCGGCGCGCTCGTCTTCGCCGCGGTGGGCGGGCTGCTCGCGATCCCGTTCTTCAAGGTCGCCGAGATGCACCCGAACGCGGCGCGCACGCTCGGCGAGATCCAGCTCTACTCCCCGCCGGGCAGCGGTTTCTTCACCGCGCCGGCCGAGTCCCGGGTCTGGGGTGAGCTGCACGAGGGGGCGCGGGCGGTGCTGCCCTGGCACCCGGAGATGACGTTGCTGCCGGGCTTCGCGCTCTACGCGCTGGCCGCGGGCGGGTTGTTCTTCTCGGTCTGGCGGGTCCGCCACCGGCTCTTCCTGCTCGCCGGGGTGCTGGTGACGATGGCGCTGGCCATGGGCACCCGGTTCCTCGGCGGCCGGTTCACCTACGTGCCGCTCTTCGACTACCTGCCGGGCTGGAACGGGCTGCGTACGCCGGGTCGGATGATGCTCTGGACGACGTTGCTGCTCGGTCTGCTCGCGGCCGGTGCGGTCACCGCGTTCTGCATGCGGGTGCGTGAGCTGGCGGCGGAGCGGGTCCCGCCGTGGCCGGGCCCGTGGCTGCGGCTGGCCACGCTGGTGCCGTTGGCGCTGGTGCTGGTCGAAGGGTTGAACGTCACCCCGCACCCGGTGGTGCCGCAGCAGCCGGCGGCGATGCGTAGCGTCGACGGCCCGATGCTGGTGCTGCCCAGCAGCCAGAACCTGGACCAGCCGGTGATGCTCTGGTCGACCGATCGGTTCCAGCGGATGGTCAACGGCGGCAGCGGCTTCACCCCGGACTCCCAGGCCCAGGTGCGCGACGCCGCGGTCAGCTTCCCCGACTACGCCAGCGTCGACTATCTGCGGCGGATCGGGGTCAAGAACGTGGTGGTGCTCCGGGACGAGTTGGGCGGCACCCCGTGGGAGGGAATGCTCGACCGGCCGGTGGAGGGGTTGGGCGTGACCCGGGAGCAGGTCGGCGAGGCGGTCGTCTTCCGGCTGTGAGGCCGGCCGCTCCGACGACTGCGCGGCATGGCGGGTGGCGGGGCCGTGGTCCCCGCCGATCCCACACCGGTCAGGCGGGCACGGGTTCGGCGGGGCGGTCGGTGGTGGCGCCGGCACGCCAGCGTCGGTGCCAGGGCGCGTCGGGTGCGCCGTCGAGCAGCCCACCGTCGGGGTCGTCGGCGTAGGTCTGGCGCACCGCGTCCCGCTCCGGCCGCAGGATGTCCCGGATCACGAAGCCGCAGAGCACCGCGACGGTGACCAGGCGCAGGGTGGACGCCAGCACGAAGACGCCCTCGGGGAACACCGGCCGGGACGTGGCGGTGCCGAGCAGTTCCCCGTAGAAGGCGGCGAAATAGCAGACCTCGGCGAACTGCCAGGCCAGGAACGCGCCCCAGCGGGGCCGGGCGAGCACGGCGAGCGGCAGCAGCCAGAGCACGAACTGCTGCGACCAGACCTTGCTGAAGATCAGGAACGCGGCGACGACGAGGAAGGCGACCTGCGCGAGCCGGGGGCGACGCGGGGCGAGCAGCGCGAGCGCGGCCACGCCGAGGCAGGCCAGCCCGAAGAGCAGGTACGACACCCAGTTGAGCGCGGAGATGTTGGCGTTGAGCCACTCGAACGGCCCGAGTTCGCCGGGGGCGGACGGGCTGATCCGGCCGTCGAGGTAGCGGCCGATGTACCAGAGCGTGCCCCAGTCGATGGGCCGGGTGGTGTTCAGGTCGAAGAACCGGCCCCAGCTCTCCCGGTAGGGGATGGCCACCGGCAGGTTGACCGCGACAAGCGTCACCAGCGCGGTGCCGGTGGCGACGAGCCCGGCCAGCAGCCGGCCGGCCCGCGCCGTGAGGACGAGGATCGGGCCGAGGAGGAACAGTGGCCACATCTTCGCCGCGCCGCCGAGCCCGAGCAGCACGCCGGCGAGCCCGGGCAGCAGCATGCCGTACCGGTCGGGGCGGGCGCGTGCCCAGGCGAGCAGCCCGAACGCGGCCAGGCCGACGGCGAGCAGGTCCCAGTTGACGGTGGCGGTGAGCACCAGGGCCGGGGAGAGCGCGAAGAGTGCCGCGTCCCAGGGTCGTCGTCGGCGCAGGTTGAGGATGACCGCGACGGTGGCGACCGCGAGCGCGCCGAGCACCAGCGCGTTGAGGTTGTAGAACCACTGCCCCTGGTTGATGCCGGGGTTGTCGACGCCGAGGGCGTGCACCGGCAGGCCGAGCGCGCCCATGAAGTAGCCGGTGAGCACCGGGTATTCCACCGGGTGGTCGGCGTAGGGGACCTTGCCCTCGTTGAGCCCTTCGGCGTAGTAGAGCGCCAGCACGTCGGTGTAGCACATCCGGGTGTACTGGACGTTGTTCTGCCAGGCGCCGTCCTGGCAGGGCGACTTCTGCACCCAGTGCAGGGCGAGCGTGAGGCAGACCAGCGCCAGCACGATCCGCGCCGCGGTCCAGAACCGACCCTCCCGACCGGCCGGCTGGTCGAGAGCGGTGGCGTGGTCACCGAGCGGGCCACCGATCAGACCGGACGTGCCCCGCACGAACCAGTCCGAGCGGGACGGGTGGTCGGCGGCCGATCCGGGCCGGGGCGCCTCCCCGGACGAGCCGGGCTCATCGATGCCTGCGGTCGACTGGGTGCTCATGGAGACGCATCCTGCCGTACGCCGGGGGTGTCCGTCCCGCCGCGCGCGGAGAAATTCCGGTCCGCGGAACGCGGCGGCGGCCGGACCGCTCGGGTCCGGCCGCCGCCGTCAGGTGGTTCGCGTCAGTTCGTCTGTCTGGTCGGTGGGGTGCTCGGCAGCACGCCACCGCCCCGGCCGCCGCCACCCGGGAAGCCGGGGAGACCACCGCCCTGGTCGCCGCCGCCGGGGTTGCCGCCACCCGGGTTGCCGCCGCCGGGGTTGCCGCCCTGGTTGCCGCCGTCGGGGCAGAACAGGCCCAGCGGGTCGCAGGCGGGGCCGCCACCGGTCGGGGGCGGCGGTGCCGGCATCTCGCCGTTGCCGACGTCGTCCTTGCCGACGTTCGCGGCGGGTGGGAACTCTTCCTTGTCCTTGCCCTTGAGCGCGTCGTTCATGAAGCGCTGGAAGATCTCACCGGGCATCTTGGCGCCGCTGATGTCCGCGCCGCCCTTGTACTTGATCGCCTTGCGGTCCTTGACGTTGCCGACCCAGACGGCGGTGGCGAGCTGCGGCGTGTAGCCGATCATCCAGGCGTCACCGTTGCGGGTGCTGCCGTCGCCGAGTTCCCAGGTGCCGGTCTTCTCGGCGGCCTGGCGGCCGTCGTCGAGCCGGCGGTTCACCTGGCCCGGGTACTGCTTCAGCACGGACGTGACGTCGGCGACGATGTCCTTGTCGATCCGCTGCTGCGGTTTGAGCTTCTCGCCGCCGACCGTGTCCCACTTCCCGGTGCTGGGGTTCTGCTTCTGGACCCGCTTGATGAAGTGCGCCTTGTTGTAGACGCCCTCGTTGGCGAACGTGGCGACGCCGTTGGCGTGGTCGAGCACGGTGATCGGGTACTGGCCGTAGCCGACCACGTTGAAGAACGGGTCCGGCGCGACCTCCTTCATGTCCTTCACCTTGGTCAGGTCGTACGCCTGGGCCGGGTTGGTGTCGGTCCGCCACATGGTGGTGACGCCTGCCTGCTTGGCCATCTCGACGACCTTGTCCGGGCCGATCTTCTCGGTGATGTAGTAGAACGGCACGTTCAGCGACTTCAGCGTGGACAGTTCCAGCGTGCAGGAGTCGCCACAAGAGACCTTGTCGGCGCCGGCGTTGCTCACCTTGAACTTGGTGTCCTTCGGCGTGAACGCCGAGCCCTTCCACCGGGACTTGATGGAGATGCCCTCCTTGAGGGCCGCCGCCAACGTGTAGATCTTGAAGCTCGATCCCGGCGAGTGGCCGCCGCTGACCACTTTGCCTTCCACGTTCTTGCCGGCGTAGTCGGTGCCGGTGCCGTTGTCGCCGCCGTAGTAGGCGCGCACGCCGCCGGTCTTCGGGTCGATCGACACCACCGCGGCCATGAGGTTCGACGGCTGCCCGGCGAGCGCGGAGCCCTTCTTGGCCCGTTGGGCCGCGTCGAGCACCGCCTCCTGCATCTTCTTGTCGATCGTCGTGGTGATCTTGTAGCCGCCCCGGCTCAGCGCCTTCGCGCACAGCGGCGTGTCGGCGGTCGCCTCGGCCTCGTTGTCGGTGCAGAGGTTCATCTCGCGCAGTTCCTGCGAGACGTAGTTGACGACGTTGCCGTACGGCGTGTTGACGCCGAAGCTGCCGGCGCCGGTCTTCGTCGGCTTCTGGACGTTCTTCGGGTATTCGGTGGGGTGCTGCGGCGTGTTCGGCGCGTCGAGCCACTTCTCGGTGATCATGCCGTTGATGACGTAGTTCCACCGGTCCAGCGCGGCCTGCGGATTGATCGCCGGGTCGTAGCCCTGGTGCGTGGCGCTCGGCTCCGGCTGCTTGATCAGCGCGGCCAGCACCGCGGCCTCGGCCACGGTCAGCTTGGCGACGTCCTTCTGAAAGTAGGTCTGCGCCGCCGCCTGGATGCCGTACGCCCCACGTCCGAAGTAGATGACGTTCAGGTAGTGCTGCATGATCACACTTTTGTCGTACTTGTCGTTCAGCTTGGAGGCGAGGATCGCCTCCTTCACCTTGCGGCCGTACGTGTCCTGGTTCAGGTTGTCGAACGCGTTGCGCGCGTACTGCTGGGTGATGGTCGAGGCGCCCTGCTTGTCGCCACCGCTGAGGTTGTTCCACGCGGCCCGGGCGATGCCCTTGTAGTCGACGCCGGAGTGGCGGTAGAAGTTCCTGTCCTCGGCGGCCGCGACCGCGTGCTGGACGTGCACCGGGATCTGCTGGATGGTGACCAACTGACGGTTCTGGTCACCGATCCGGGCGATCGCCGTCTTCCCGGTCGAGTCGTAGATGGTGGTGGAGAGCGGCGGGATGGTGTCCTCGGGGAGCAGCACCTTCTGCGAGTACCAGGTGAAGCTGACCACTCCGATGCCGGCGAGCATGATGAACACGGCGAAGCCGGCGATCAGCATGTTGAGCCGACGCCGCTTCTTCGCCCGCGCCGGGTCCCCGCCACGACCGCTCCGGCCGGGCCCGGTCGGGCCCCCCGGGCCGCCGGGACCACCCGGACCGCCCCCGCTGAAGCCGGGCACGCCGGCCCGCGCCACCGCGGCCCGGCCGCCGACCGGCGCCGCGCCGACACTTGCCCGCCCGGCGCCGCCCACGCTGGCCGCGCCCACCGAGGCGCGACCGGCCGGGCCGGCCGGGGAGATCGGGACCGACGCCCGGCCGGCGCCCGCGCGTCCGGAGACGCCGGGTGCCGGCGAGACCGGAACCGAGGCCCGGCCCGCGCCGGCGCGGCCGACCGGGGCCGCGCCCGTGGCGCCACGGGGCATCGGTGGTACGCCGCTGACCGGGGCCCGGCCGCCGGGGTCGCGCGGGGTGACGGAGGCGCGCGCCGAGGCACCGCCCTCCGGCGCGCCGGACCAGCCGTTCCCGCGCGGACTCCGCTCGGAGCCGGGGTCGCCGTTCGGGCCCGGGATCTGGGCCCGCCCACGCGAAGAACTGGGATCGCCGTAGTTCATTCCTCACACCCTGCCGGTCGCGGTGGGACGCGGGGGCGTCGCCACCGGGTTGCCGTGAGCTGAAACACGGGACGTTACCTGCCGGTCGTGCCGGCGCGCGCCCGTCAAATCCGACCAATTCGGATCAATTACGCTTAAAGACTGTCGCTCGTGCCGCCCGGGAAACGGGCCGGCGACGCTCGGGACAGTCGCGTTCACCGTTGCGCCTCTCGCCTTCGCCGAGGGGTGGAGCCGTCGGCCGCGACCGACCCGGTCGCGTCCTGCGCCTCGTCCGCGAGACCGTCCCGGCCGAGCAGGAACTGCTCGACGAGATGGTTCCAGTCGCAGCCGGGGCAGACCTCCACCACGAACACCTGGAACTCACGCAGCGTCATGGCCAGGACGGGCAACTCCGCCCGGGTACGCGCCTGGCCCGCCGACTGCTTGAGTTCGTCACCGTAAATGTAGTGGACGTGGATCAGGTTCTCGCTACGGCAGATCGGGCAGCGACTGTCGGTCGCTTCGCCGTGGAAGCGAGCGGCGTTCTTCAGGTACGGCGAGGCGTCGCACACGTCGTACGTGCCGATCCGCCCGGCCAGGAGTTCGCGCAGCACCGCTCGCTTCTGGAGCGAGTAGTCGACCACCTGGCGCTGCGTACGCATGCGGCAAAGGGTACGCGCTCCGGCGAACCGAGGCGACCATGGTCACGATCAGTGATGATCGCGTCGCGTAGACGGGGGTTTGCCCTGGCCACCGCCGTCCGCTAACGTTCGATGTATCGGCCCGATACATCGCGGTGGTTAGCTCTCCGCGCAGGGGGAAAAGAAGGGATGGCGCCCGTGCTCGAGTTCGCCATCCTGGGTCTCCTGCAGGAGGCGCCGATGCACGGCTACGAGCTGCGCAAGGAGTTGACCGCGAAGCTCGGCGCCATCCGGGCGGCGATCAGCTACGGCTCGCTCTACCCGACCCTGCGCCGGCTGCAGGCGGCGGGATGGATCACCGAAGCCGCCGAGACACCCGCGACCGCCGAGGAGGTTCCCGCGCTGACCAGCCGACGCGGTCGGGTGGTCTACACCATTACCGCGGAGGGCAAGGAACGCTTCGCCCAGCTGATAGCGCAGGCTGGACCCGAGACGTACGACGACACGGGCTTCGGCGTGCACTTCGCGTTCTTCGCCCGGACCGACCAGGCCACCCGACTCCGGATCCTGGAAGGTCGCCGTCGCAAGATCGAGGAACGTCGCGAGGGTCTTCGTGACGTGCTCGGCCGGGCAGCCGAGCGCCTCGACGCGTACACCCTGGAACTGCAGCGCCACGGGCTCGACGCCTGCGAGCGCGAGGTCCGCTGGCTGGAGGAGCTCATCGCCAACGAGCGCTCCGGCCGGGCCCCGACCGCCCCGGGCACCGGGACGGCCACGGGCCGAGGAGACAACGACAGCCCGCCCACGCCTGGAACGTCCAGGACAGAGCGGCCGTGATGAAAGAAGAAGGAGGCAGACGCTATGGGCTCCGTCCGCGTCGCCATCGTCGGTGTGGGTAACTGCGCCTCGTCCCTCGTGCAGGGCGTGGAGTACTACCGGGACGCCGACCCGAACGACCGCGTCCCGGGTCTCATGCACGTCACCTTCGGCGACTACCACGTCTCCGACGTGAAGTTCGTCGCGGCGTTCGACGTGGACGCCAAGAAGGTGGGCATGGACCTCGCGGAGGCGATCGTCGCCAGCGAGAACAACACGATCAAGCTCTGCGACGTCCCGCCGACCGGCGTGACCGTGCAGCGCGGGCCGACCTTCGACGGTCTCGGCCAGTACTACCGGGAGATCGTCGAGGAGTCGGACGCCAAGCCGGTCGACGTGGCGCAGGCGCTGCGCGACGCGCAGGTCGACGTGGTCGTCTGCTACCTGCCGGTGGGCTCCGAGCAGGCCGACAAGTTCTACGCCCAGGCCGCGATCGACGCCGGCTGCGCGTTCGTGAACGCCCTGCCGGTCTTCATCGCCTCCGACCCGGAGTGGGCGCAGAAGTTCACCGACGCCGGTCTGCCGATCGTGGGTGACGACATCAAGAGCCAGGTCGGCGCCACCATCGTGCACCGCGCGCTGGCGAAGCTCTTCGAGGACCGCGGGGTCGAGCTGCTGCGCACCTACCAGCTCAACTTCGGCGGCAACATGGACTTCATGAACATGCTGGAGCGCAACCGCCTGGTCTCCAAGAAGATCTCGAAGACCCAGTCGGTGACCTCCCAGATCCCGCACGAGATGAGCAAGAGCGACGTGCACATCGGCCCGTCCGACCACGTGCCGTGGCTGGACGACCGCAAGTGGGCGTACATCCGTCTGGAGGGCCGCTCCTTCGGTGACACCCCGCTCAACGCGGAGCTGAAGCTCGAGGTGTGGGACTCGCCGAACTCGGCCGGTGTCATCATCGACGCCGTCCGCGCCGCGAAGATCGCGCTGGACCGGAAGATCGGTGGGCCGATCCTCTCCGCGTCCTCGTACTTCATGAAGTCCCCGCCGGAGCAGTACGCCGACCACGACGCGCACGCCGCCGTCGAGGCGTTCATCAAGGGCGAGATCGAGCGCTGACGCGCTGCACGTACACAAGGAGGAAGGCCGGGTCCGCGCGGACCCGGCCTTCCTCCTTGTGTACGTCAGGACCAGGCACGCCGCAGCGCGACGCCCGCCTCCAACTCCAGCAGGGTCACCTTGCGCGGCAGCCCGCCGCCGAAGCCGACCAGCTTGCCGCCCGCCCCGACGATCCGGTGACACGGCACGATCACCGGCACCGGGTTGCGGTTGCACGCCACCCCCACCGCGCGGGCCGCGCCCGGTTCACCGAGCGCCTTCGCCACCTCGCCGTAGGTGGTCGTCTCCCCGTAGGGGATGCCTGTCATCTCCCGCCACACCGCGCGCTCGAACTCCGAGCCCCGGGGCGCCGACACCGGCACGCCGAACTCGGTCAACTCGCCGGCGAAGTAGGCCCGCAACTCCGCCACCGCCCGCCGGGCCAGGTCGTCGCCGGGTTCGTCGGCGGCACCCGCAACCCGGCCGAAGTGCGCGCCGCGCACCGCGTCGGCATCGGTGCCGACGGAGAACTCCCCGATCGGCGAGTCGAGCACGGTCCAGCGCATGCCACCCATTGTCGCGCGGCGGGCAAAGTTTCCCCCGCCCCGGGCGTCGAAGAGACGGAGGTGGACGGTGGCGGAGGTCGACGGGGAGTTCACCGCGTTCGTCAACGAGCGGGGAGCGGTCCTGCTGCGGGTCGCGTACGCGCTCGCCGGCAACCAGCACGCGGCGGAGGACCTGCTGCAGAACGCGCTGGCCAAGGCGTACGCCCGGTGGCCCCGGATCCGCGGCGACGCGGAGCCGTACGTGAAACGGATCCTCTACCACGACCAGGTCTCCGGCTGGCGACGGCGGGCGCGGCGCGCGGAGGTCCCGGTGGCCGACCTGCCGGAACGGCCGGCGGCCGGGGACGACAGCGACCTGCGGCTGCTGCTGCGCGACGCGCTGCGCGCGCTGCCGCCCCGCCAGCGGGCCGTCCTGACGCTTCGCTACCTGGAGGACCTGAGCGTCGAGCAGACCGCGGCGATGCTCGGCTGCCGGCCCGGCACCGTGGCCAGCCAGAGCGCCAAGGCGCTGGCCCGGCTCCGGCAACTCGTGCCGGCGCTCGACGAGCTGACCGACCCGGCGGAGGTGACCCGATGAGCACGTCACTGGACGAGACGCTCCGGACGGCCGTACGCGATCTGGCCGACGGCGTCGTGCCCGCACCGGACCTGGCCCCGCGGGCGCTCCGGCACGGCCGGCGGCTGCGCCGCCGTCGCCGGGTCACCGCGACCGCCGCCGTGCTGGTCGCCGTGGTCGCGGTGACCCTGCCCCTCGTGTTGCTGCGTCCCCGCCCCGCCCCACCACCCACCGCACCGCCGGTCACCGCCGCCCCGTCGCCGGTGATCAGGTCGGCACCCGGCGCGAACTGGTCGAACGGCCCGCTGACCCTGCCGGGCGGCTGGGTGGTCACCAGCCTGAACGAGGTCGCGCGGTCGGACGGAAGGTCCTACCTGCTCGACCGGGCACGCGGCCGCTACCTCGTCAACAGCCGCTACGACGCGGTTCTCCCCGCCCCGGCCGGCTCGCTGGTCGCGGTCTGGGACGACGACCGACCCCGCCAGGTCGGGCTCGTCGACCTGGCGCGCGGAACGACCCGCTGGTACGAGCCGGGTCGCGCGCTCGGCGCGCCGAACTGGTCGCCGGACGGCCGGCGCCTGCTCTTCACCAACCAGCGGGTCGACCACTTCGGCTTCGTGGTGCTGGACGCCAAGGGCCCCACCCGCACCCACGCCGTCGACACCGGCGAGTTCCCCTGCACCGACTACTGCTACTTCCTCTGGAGCCGGGACGGACGGGAGGTGCTGCTCCAGCAGACCGACCTGGGCCGCGCCCGGTCCGAGTCCGCCCGACACCCACGCCGGGGTGTGCAGTTCTTCTCCGCCGACACGGGCCGCTCCACCCGCTTCGAGCCGTTGCCCGGTGACCCGGCCGGTCCGTGGGCCTGGTCACCGGACGGGAAGCTGGTGGTCGTCCAGGGGCAGCGGGAGCCCCTGCTGGTGGAGGCCGCGACCGGCCGAGTGGTCAACGCGCTGCCCGCCGCGGACGCCGTCTGGGCCGGCCCCGATCGGTTGCTCTACCGGCGGCCGAACGGTTCGCACGAGTTCGTGTACGCCGACACCACCGGACGGGAACTGGTCCGCCAGCCGCTGCCGGAGGAATTCCGCCTCGCCGAGGTGACGATCGCGCCGGGCTGAGCGTTCGCTGAAGGCGTGCTGAACGCAGTGGATGTTGCGCGATGTCGATACCGTGCAGGTCGTGGCCATGGGGACGCTCATCTTCCTGATCATCGGCGGAGCCGGTGTCGGTGTGCTGACGCTCGCCCTGCTCGGTTCGGGGGTGTTGCACCTCGGCCACCCGGACGTCGACGGGCCGGTGTCGCTGGAGGCGGTCGCCGGGTTCGTCGGCGCGTTCGGCTTCGGCGCCGCGATCGTCAACGAGCTGCTCGGCGGGCGTACCACCGGGATGGTCGCGGCGGCGGCGGCCGGTGGGGCGCTCGCCGCCGTGCCCACCGGCTGGCTGGCGGCCCGGTTGAGCCGCGCGGCCCGCAACATGCGCACCGACGCCACCCCCACCCGGGACCATCTGACCGGCGCGATAGGTCTGGTGGTCACCCCGATCCCCAGCGGCGGCTACGGCGAGGTCCGGGTACGCCTCGCCGGCCAGCCGGTCAAGCTCAACGCCCGGGCCGACGGGCCCATCCCGATCGGCGCCCGGATCTTCGTGGTCGAAGCGCTCAGCGAGACCAGCGTGCACGTCGAGACCTACTGACTCCCTCCACAGACGGGAACCCCCATGCCCCTGCTCGTCGCCATCGGCGGCGCGGTCCTCCTCGCCGTCCTGCTCGTCTTCTTCGTGCTGTCCCGGATCAAGGTGGCCGGGCCGAACGAGGCTTTCATCGTCACCGGCCGCAAGGGCCGGACCACCCAGACCGCCGACGGCATCCGATCCACCGACATGTCCGGCCAGAAGGTCGTGCTCGGCGCCTCGGTCTTCGTGCTCCCGGTGGTGCAGAAGCTGCAGTCCCTCGACCTGTCCAGCCGGCGCATCGACGTCGGCATCCGGGGCGCGGTGAGCAAGCAGGGCATCCGCGCCGACCTGCACGGCGTCGCGATCGTCAAGGTCGGCGGCACCGAGGACGCGATCCGGGCCGCCGCCCAGCGGTTCCTGCACCAGCAGGCCGAGATCGACAACTTCACCCGGGAGGTGCTGGCCGGCGCGCTGCGCTCGATCGTCGGCCGGCTCACCGTCGAGGAGGTCATCCGGGACCGGGCCGCGTTCGCGAGCGCGGTCGCCGAGGAGGCCGAGCACTCGATGACCAACCAGGGTCTGGTGCTGGACACGTTCCAGCTCCAGGACATCCTGGCCGAGGGGTCCTACCTGGCCGACCTGGGCCGGCCCGAGGCCGCCCGGGTGCTCAAGGACGCCGCCATCGCCGAGGCCCGCGCCCGCCAGGCCGCCGAGCAGGAGCGACTGCTCGCCGAGGAGGCGATCGCCGAGGCGAACCGGAACCTGTCGCTCAAGCAGGCAGGCATCCAGGCCGAGATCGACGCCGCGAAGGCGCGCTCGGCGGCCGCCGGGCCGCTCGCCCAGGCCGAGCGGGACCAGGCGATCCTCTCCGAACAGCAGAAGGTGGCCGAGCGCAACGCCGAGCTGAAGCAGCGCCAGCTCGACACCGAGGTGCGCAAGCCGGCCGACGCCCAGCGGTACAAGGTGGAGCAGGAGGCCGAGGCCGCCCGCAACGCGGCGGTGCTGCGCGCCGACGCCGAGCGGCAGGCGACCATCGCCGCCGCCCAGGCCGCCGCCGAGCAGTCGCGGCTCACCGGTGAGGGCGAGCGGGCCCGCCGGGCCGCGCTGGCCGAGGCGAACGCGATCGAGGGCGCCAAGGAGGGTGAGGCGGAGCAGCGTCGGCGGTCCGCGATCGCCGAGGCGGTCGAGCGGGAGGGCACGGCCGAGGCCGCGGCCATCCTGGCCAGGGGTCAGGCGGAGGCCGACGCGATGGCCCGCAAGGCCGAGGCGTTCGCCGCGTACGGCGAGGCCGCCGTGCTGGACCTCCTGGTCAAGGTGCTGCCCGAGGTGGTCGGCGCGGCCAGCGCCCCGATCGGGGCGATCGACAAGATGACTGTCATCTCCACCGACGGCGCGTCGTCGCTGACCAAGTCGGTGGCCGGCAACGTCGCCCAGGGCCTCCAGCTCGGCAGCGACCTGACCGGCATCGACCTGGCCGGGCTGCTCGCCCGGCTGGGCAGCGCGCACACCAACGGCAAGAGCACGGTGGACGGCAGCACGGTCACCCCGTGACCCGAACGACGGCGCCCGCCGGTTCCCCGAGGGGAGCCGGCGGGCGCCGTTATATGGGTGGTGCGGTTCAGAGCGCGGCGAAGACGAACTTCTCGCCGGTGCCCACGCCCAGGGTGTCGCTGTTCCAGTCGATGACCCGGCTGGCGATGAGCTGGCTGCCGCCGGTGGCGCCGGCGGTGACCGCCTTGCCGTTGGCGTTCGCCCGCAGGTAGACCGAGCCGTCGGCGTTGTAGTCGAGGAAGTCGAAGACCTCCCAGGCGCCGACCGCGGTGGACTTGGCGATCAGCGCGCGGTTGCCGCCGGCGTCGGCCGTGACGAGCTTGTTGTTGATCAGCGCACGCAGCGCGAAGAAGCCGTCGCCCACGCTGACGACCTCGTACTTCTCCCACGCGCCGACCGTCGCGGACCGGGCGATCAGCGGCTGCGTACCGCTGTTCTCCGCGGTCACGTACTTGCCGTTGGCCACCGCCTTGATGCCCACCACCGGGGCGGCCGCGTCGAAGTCGAACTTCTCCGCCGTGCCGATGGAGGTCTTGCTGGCGATCAGCGGCGTGGTGGTGTTCGACGCGGTGACGTACTTGCCGTTGACCGCGGCCTTCAGGCTGATCGTGCCGTCCGCGTTGGCGACGATCTGGAACTTCTCCCAAGCGCCGATGGTCGCGGAACGGGCGAGCAGCGGCCGGTTGCCGCCGCCGTCCGCGGTGACGAACTTGTTGTTCGCCTTGGCCCGCAGGCCGTAGTAGCCGCTTCCGGCGTCCACCACGTCGTACTTCTCCCAGGCGCCGACCTCGGTGCCGCGGGCGACCAGCGCACGGTTGCCGCCGCTCTCCGCCGTCACGTAGCGGCCGTTGCCCCGGGCCTTCAGCCCGTACGACTCGCGGGCCACCACCGCGTCACCCACGTGCAGGAGACGGTCGACCGAGCCCATCGGGTCGTGCACCGCGCCGGCGGTGCTGGTGTTCACGATCGAGTCGCGTACCTGCTGCGGGGTCCAACCCGGGTGCGCCTCGAGCAGCAGCGCGGCGGCGCCCGCCACGTGCGGGGAGGCCATCGACGTGCCGCTCATCGACTCGGTGCCGGAGGCGGTGCCGGCCTTCGCCGACACGATGCCGGCGCCCGGCGCGTAGGTGTCCAGGCAGGAGCCGAAGTTGGAGAACCAGGCCCGGAAGTCGATCCGGTCGGTGGCGCCGACCGTGATGGCAGCCGGCACGTTCGCCGGTGAGACGCCGCAGGCGTCCTTCCAACTGTTGCCGGCCGCGACCGCGTAGCTGATGCCGGAGTTGATGGACCGGGTGACCGCGTCGTTGAGCGCCTGGTCGGTCTTGTCGTCGCCGAGGCTCATGTTGGCCACGGACGGTCCGCTGGCGTGCGCGGTCACCCACTCGACGCCAGCGATCACGCCCTCGCTGTCGCCGCTGCCGGTGCAGTCGAGCACCCGCACCGCGACCAGCTTGACGTCCTTGGCGACGCCGTACTTCGTGCCGCCGAGGGTGCCGGCCACATGGGTGCCGTGCCCGTCGCAGTCCTGCGCGACGTCGTCCTGCTCGACCGCGTCGTAGCCGTTCACGGCCCGGCCGCCGAAGTCCTCGTGGTCGATGTCGATGCCGGTGTCGATGACGTACGCGGTCACCCCGGCGCCGGTCGCCGGGTACGTGTACTTACCGTCGGCCTTCGGCTTGGCCTGGTCCAGCCGGTCCAAGCCCCACGGCGGGGTGGTCTGGGTGCCGGTGGCCCGATAGCGCTGGACCTGCTGGACGTACGCGACGTCGGGGTCCGCGGCGAGACGCTCGGCCTGGCGGCGGTCCATGCTGGCGGAGTAGCCGTGCAGCGCCTTGCCGAACACTCGGCGGATGGAGCCGCCGTGCTCACCGGCGAGGGCCGACGCGGCGGACTTCACCTTGGCCGGGCTGGCCTTGCCGTCCTTGAGGACGACGATGTAGCGGCCGGGCACCGCACCGGCCGAGTCGGCGCCCCGGACCGGGGCGCGCTTCGGGCCGTCCGGTGCGGCCGACGCCGGGCCGGCGGTGGCGGCGCAGAGAATGGAGGTGGCGGAGGTGAGGGCGAGCCCCACCACCGCGGAGCGGCGCAGCGCGCCGTGGCGTGACACTGAATGGTCTCCCCGTGTCCAGCGACCGTCCGGAGCGGACGGGCGGATGCGATCAGGACAGCCGTGCCGTCGGACGGGACGGCTGGTGATGACCAACATCATGCGGGAGACATCGACCGGGCCACGTCATCCGTTCGGTCGACACGCCGGCGTATCGTCGTCGAATTCCGTCGCCGCGCGGGATCAGCCGACGATGCCCTCGGCGCGCGCCCAGCGCAGCAGTTCCGCCTCGGCCTCGTCGCGGTCCAGCGGCCCGCGCTCCAGGCGCAGCTCCTTGAGGTGCTGCCAGGCGCGGCCGACCACCGGCCCCGGCGGCACGCCGAGCAACTCCATGATCGCGTTGCCGTCCAGGTCGGGCCGGACCCGGGCCAGGTCCTCCTCGGCGGCGATCCGGGCGATCCGCTCCTCCAGCGCGTCGTAGTCGGCCGCGAGCTGGGCCGCCTTGCGTCGGTTGCGGGTGGTGCAGTCGGAGCGGGTCAGCTTGTGCAGCCGGGAGAGCAGGTCGCCGGCGTCGGTGACGTACCGGCGCACCGCCGAGTCGGTCCACTCGCCCCGGCCGTACCCGTAGAAGCGCAGGTGCAGCCCGACCAGCTTGACCACCTGGGAGGTGACGTCCTTGGGATAGCGCATCGCCTTCATCCGGGCCTTGGTCAGCCGCGCCCCGACCACCTCGTGGTGGTGGAAGCTGACCCGGCCGTCCGCGCCGACCGCCTTGGTGCCGGGCTTGCCGACGTCGTGCATCAGCGCGGCCATCCGCAGCACGAAGTCGCAGCCGTCCTCCTCCATCGACATGGCGTTGAGGACCACCGTGAGGGTGTGCTCGTAGACGTCCTTGTGCTGGGCGTGCTCGTCGATGGTGAGCTTGAGGCCGGTCAGCTCCGGCAGGAAGCGCTCGGCCAGGCCGGTGTCGACGAGCAGGCGCAGCCCGGTCACCGGGTCGACGCCGCACAGCAGCTTGGTGAACTCGTCCCGGATCCGCTCGGCGGTGATCCGGTCGAGGTCGGACGCCATCCGGGTCATCGCCGCGCGGACGTCGGGGTGGACGGCGAAGCGGAGCTGGGCGGCGAACCGGGCCGCCCGCAGCATCCGCAGCGGGTCGTCGCGGAACGACTCCTGCGGCGTTCCGGGGGTACGGATGACCTTGGCGCCGAGGTCGGCCAGGCCGCCGTACGGGTCGGTGAACCGGTGCTCGGGGAGACTCACCGCCATCGCGTTGACGGTGAAGTCGCGGCGCTTCAGGTCGTCGGCCAGGCTGGTGCCGTACCGCACCACCGGGTTGCGGCTCACCTGGTCGTAGACCTCCGCCCGGAAGGTGGTGATCTCCAGGGTGAGCCCGTCGCGCTGGCAGGCGATGGTGCCGAACTCGCGGCCGGTCTCCCAGATCGACTCGGCCCAGCCTCGGATGACCTTGACGGTCTCGTCCGGGTGGGCGTCGGTGCAGAAGTCGAGGTCGTTGCCGAGCCGGCCGAGGAGCGCGTCCCGGACGGATCCCCCCACCAGGTGCAGTTCGTGACCGGCTCGGGCAAAACGCCGACCCAGCTCGTCCGCGACCGGGGACACGCGGAGCAGTTCGGCGACGGCGTTGCGCTGCGCGGCGGTCAGCTCGTGGCGTTCGGCGGCGGACGCGGAGGCGGAGGCTTCGGACATGGGATCGCCAGCCTATCGGGCCGGGGGTGGATCGACCGCGCCGGGCGCGGGTAACGGGCCGGGGGTGACTAAGGTTCCGGTTGTGCGGGGCCGGCGGGGCCCGGTTCCGGCATATTCCTGGGAGGCGGGCAGATGAGCGGCGGCGGGCTCTACCGCAGCGCGAACGCGCACGGTGACGGCGGCCTGCCGCCGGACGACGGCGCCACCTTCATCTCGGCGGAGCCGCTGAACCAGCCGGGCGTCGAGGCGGTCGCGCCGCCCCAGGAGGTGGTCGGCGAGACCAGCGCCGCGGCGAACAGCGCGGTGATGGCGATCGGCAGCCTGGTCAGCCGGGGCACCGGTTTCATCCGCAACCTGATGATCGGCGCCGCGCTCGGTGGCGCGTTGGTCGGCGACGCGTACACCACCGCGATCTTCCTGCCGAACCAGGTGTACGAGTTCCTGCTCGGCGGCGTGCTGACGAGCGTGCTGATCCCGGTGCTGGTCCGGCGGCGCAGGTCCGACCCGGACCGGGGCGAGGCCTACTCGCAGCGGCTGCTCACGCTCGCCGTGCTGGCGCTCGCCGTCACCGTGGCGATCGCGCTGATCGCGGCGCCGGTGCTCACCGCCATCTACGCCGGTGGCAAGGACGCCGACTACCGGGGCCTGGTCACCGGCCTGTCGTACCTGATGCTGCCGATGCTGTTCTTCACCGGGGTGAGCGCGCTGATCGCCGCGGTGTTGAACACCCGGGGTCACTTCGCCGCGCCGATGTGGGCGCCGATCCTGAACAACCTGGTGGTCATCGCCGTCTGCGGGATCTACATCGGGGTCTTCGGCGCGAAGATCATCCAGCCCGGCGAGATGAGCGGGGGGCGGATCCTGCTGATCGGCGGCGGCACGCTGCTCGGCGTGGCGGTCCAGACCGCAGGGCTGCTGCCCGCGCTGCGCAAGGTCGACTTCCGCTGGAAGTGGCGGTTCGACTTCCGCGCGCTCGGCCTGGCGGAGCTGGCCCGGCTCGGCGGCTGGATGTTCTGCTACGTCGGGGTCAACCAGCTCGGCCTCTTCGTGGTGGTCAACCTGCTGACCCGGGCGGCCGGCGGCAAGAACGCCGGCCTGCTGATCTACAACAACGTCTTCCTGCTGCTGATGATGGCGCACGGCATCATCGCGGTCTCGATCATCACGGCGCTGATGCCCCGGATGAGCGCGGCCGCCGCCGAGGGCCGGTTCGGCGACGTCACCGCCGACCTGTCCCGGGGCACCCGGATGGTCACCGCGGTGCTGGCCCCGATCGCGGTCTGCTACGCGGTGCTCGCCGGCCCGATCTCCGTGGTCGTGTTCCGCTACGGCGCCTTCGACGGCGACAACGCGGTGGCCACCTCGACGGTGCTGCTGGTCGCCGCGCTCGGCCTGGTGCCGTTCGCGGTCAGCCAGCTCTTCACGTTCGCGTTCTACGCGCTGCCCGACACCCGCACCCCGGCGCTGATCAACATCCCGGTGGTGATCCTGCGGGTGCTGCTCCAGGTGGGTCTCTTCCTGATCTTCTCGAACACCTTCGCGGCGGCCGGCATGATGCTCGGCAACGCCGTGTCGTACCTGGCCGCGGCGATCATCTCGGCCATGCTGCTGCGGCCCCGGGTGGGCCGGATCGGGCTGGGCCGGATCATGAAGACGCTCGGCCGGGTGGTGGTGGCCGCGCTCGGCGCCGCGCTCGTCGGCGTGCTGGTGGTCGCGGTGCTTCCCGGCGATCCGGAGGGCCTGAGCCGGTTGGCCGCCGCGGTCCAGTTGGTGATCGGCGGCGCGGTGATCGGCGGGACGTACCTCGGGCTGGCCATGCTGCTGCGGATCAGCGAGATCACCGAGGTGGTCGGGATGGTGCGGCGGCGGCTCGGGCGGTGAGCCCGGACCGCCGTGACCGACGGTGAACGAGGATCACCAGGCTGGGGATACGGCTGTGGATAACTCGGGATTCCGCCGTCCAGTGGGCCTCTCGGCCTGTGGACAACCAACCGTAAGGCTGAGGGTGCGCAGGCCGGGGCGGGGAAACCACGGGCACGCCACACCGGTACGCCCCTGCGCCGCTCACTTGCCGTCAACCTCTAGATTGGCGGTGCGTGTCCGCGGTGACTGGCTTCCCGCCGGCTGCGGCGGGAAGATGACATGTCGGAGAACCGGGCATCCCGGGTAAGGTCGCACTCGACGGGTACGTCCGGCGTCGACGTCGACCGTGCCGGTTCCACCGAAGCCAGAGCGGGAAACCACATGCCCAGCAACACGGGTCCATCGATCGACACGATCACCGAGGGAGGACGGGTGACCCAGGTCGGCGAGGGTCAGGAAGCGGAGGAAACCTCTCCGGCGGTCGTGACCCTCGGTGCTCCCACCGTCGGTGAGCTCCTTGCCGAGCGCTACGAGCTGGCCGAGCACATCAACAACGACAGCGCCGGCCGGCTGGTCTGGCGCGGTGTCGACGTGGTGCTGCGCCGACCCGTCGCGGTGGTCCTCCGCTATCCGGGTGGCGACTCCGCCACCGAGATGCTCCAGGCCGCGGTCGCCGCCAGCCGGGTCATCCACCCCAACCTGGTCGGCGTCTACGACGCGATCGACGAGGACGACCGGGCCTACGTGGTCCGCGAGTGGGTGGACGGCCAGTCGCTGCGCGAGATGGTGACCGCCGACGGCCCGCTGGACCCGGCCCGCGCCACCGCGATCGGCAACGCCGTCGCCAGCGCCCTGGCCGCGGTGCACGCCACCGGCATGGTGCACGGCAACATCCACCCCGGCACGGTGATGATCAGTGACGACGGCCGGGTGGTGGTCGCCGACGCGCGCACCGACGGGGCGGACAGCCAGGAGAACGACCTGCGGGCCGTCGGCGGGGTGCTCTACTACGCCCTGACCGGGCACTGGCCGCACGGCGAGGCCCCGCTGCACGGCGCCACCGCCGGGCACGGCCGGGCCGCGCTGCCCGACGCCGTCCGCGACTCCGCCGGCGGCATCGCCGCGCCCCGCCAGGTCCGCGCCGGGGTGCCGGCGTACCTCGACGACCTGACCATGGACCTGCTCGACCCGGAGATCGCCCCGCCCTCGTCGGACGTGCTGTCCGCCGAGCTGAGCCGGCTCGACATCCCGGCCGACGAGCAGTTCCTGGAGCAGGCCGGGCCGCTGCGCTTCACCGCCGACCCCGGCGAGGAGCCGTCGCCGCTGGCCGCGGCCGGCGGCCGCAAGGTCGCGCTGGGCGTGGCCGGCCTGCTGGCGGTGGCCCTGGTCGGGCTCTTCATCGGGATCAACGTGCTCGGTGGCGGCGACGGCGGCGACAAGGAGCCGGTGTCCCAGCCCTCCAGCAGCGCCCCCGCCACGGGCGGCGGCAGCGCCGAGCCCGCCGCGCCGGCGGCCCGCAAGCTCACCATCCAGGACGTCCGGATCATCGATCCGAAGAGCAAGGACCGCGCCGAGGTACGCGACGCCGAGAAGGTGATCGACGGCGACGACGAGGACGGCTGGGAGACCCAGACCTACAAGAACAACGGCAAGTTCGGCGGTCTGAAGGACGGCATGGGCATCTGGATCGACCTGGGTGCCCCGCACACGGTCAAGTCCCTGCAGGCGACGTTGTCGTCCGGCGGGGCCGCCGCCGAGCTGCGCACCGGCCCTCCCGGTGTCACCGGCGACTTCCCGTCCACCTCCAAGGGCGACGGTCAGCTCGTCGCGGCCTACCCCTCGGTGATCGGGCAGCCGTTCGAGAGCAGCGATTCCGGCACCAACATGATCTTCAACGGGTTCGACCCGGCCAGGAAGTACCAGTACCTCCTCTTCTGGATCACCGAGCTGCCGGAGAAGGACAGCGGCGGCTGGAAGCTGGGGGTTCAGGAGATCACGGTCCAGGGCTCGTGAGCCGCCCGCCGTACCCGCCACGCCACCTCCCTCGGGCGTGGTGATGGCGGGTCCCGGCGCGCGTACCACCGGCCCGGCGACCGGCGACGGACCGCCGGCCGGGTCCGACCTGGAGCTGCTCCGGGCCCACGTCGCGGGCGACCGGGACGCCTTCACCGAGCTGTTCCACAGGCACCGCGACCGGCTCTGGGCGGTGGCCCTGCGGACCATCGGCGACCGCGAGGAGGCCGCCGACGCGCTCCAGGACGCGATGCTGTCCGCGCACCGCGCCGCGGCCCGCTTCCGGGGCGACTCGGCGGTCACCACCTGGCTGCACCGGATCGTGGTGAACGCGTGCCTGGACCGGATGCGGCGGCGCCAGACCCATGCCACCGTCCCGCTGCCGGACGGGGTGCACGGCGACGGCGAGCCCGGCCGGCACACCGGCGGGGTGGAACCGGCCGCGCCCGCCCGTGACCACGACACCGCGCTGGTGGTCCGCCAGGCGCTGGCCGCCCTGCCGGCGGAGCAGCGGGCGGCGCTGGTCATGGTGGACGTGCAGGGCTACCCGGTGGCCGAGGTGGCCCGGATCCTCGGCGTCGCCGAGGGCACCGTGAAGAGCCGGTGCGCCCGTGGCCGCGCCCGGCTCGCCGTGGTCCTCGGGCACCTGCGCACCGGCTCCGACGAACCGGTGGACGTGCCCCGCGTCACCGCAGGGAACCGCCGGCCCCCCGAGGGCGTCGGATCCTCGTCGGGACGCGCCCGACCGGACCCCAGCCAGGAGGAGTCGTGAGTTCCCGCCAGTTCAGCGAGGTCGACCACGACCTGCTCGCCGACTATCTCGGCGGGGCGCTGGACGGCACCCCGGAGCAGGCCACCGTCGCCCGGCTGGTCGAGCAGGACCCGGCCTGGGGCGAGGCGTACGACGCCCTGGCCCGCGCGACGGACCTGGTGCACGGCGACCTGGCCGCCTGGGCCGAGGAACCCGCGCCCGAGATGCCGGCGGCGGTGGCCGAGCGGATCACCGCCGCGCTCGCCGGGGCCGGCCCCGCTCCGACCGCCGACCACGTGCCCGACGCGGCCGGTCGTGAGGCGACGACCGCCGTGCCGGCGCAACCCACCCGGTCGAGTCGCCCGCCCGGCACCGCGTCCCGTCCCGAGCGGCACACCGGACCGGGACGGCGGTCCCGGCGCTGGGCCCGGGTCGCCGGGCCGGTGGCGCTGGCCGCCGCCTCGGTCGCCGCGGCGGGTCTCGGCGTCGGCTGGCTGACCGACGCGGGCGGCTACCGCAGCACCCCGGCCGACCGGGCGGCCGGCGAGGCCGCGCCCGCCGCCGGCGCGCCGTACCGGACCACCGGTCCGGCGGTGCACAGCGGCACGGACTGGACGCCGGAACGCTTCGCCCTCGGCGCGGGCGGCGCCTCGAAGGACAAGGACTCGGTCCGGCCGGACATGAACGGGCCGTCGGGCGCGGCGAAGGACGGCCGGGAGACCCCGTTCTCCGCCTCGGAGAAGGGGCGCATGGCCGCCGCCGGTGGACTGGACCGGCTCATGCGGCCCGAGGCCCTGGCCGCCTGCCTGACCGCCATCGGCGCCGAGCACGGCGTCACCCCGCTCCGCGTCGACCTGATCGACTACGCCCGGTTCCAGGGCGCCCCGGCGCTGGTGGTCACGTTCGCCGACGCCGGCGGCAGCCGCTGGGGCTGGGTGAGCGGGCCGGAATGCGGCGTACCCGGGTCCGGCGCGGACACCCGGTTCCGCACGCGGGTAGGGTGAAACCGCGGCCAGCGGGCCTGTCCCACCACGTGACGTGACCCACCGGATGACCGGCTCGGGAATCCCCGCTTCGTACGATGGCGTTCTGCAAGTCAGGCGCCGGCGTCGCTGACGCGGCCGGCACGAGGGATCGACATCGGTGCGCCGGTGACGAACACACACATCGGGAGACGGCAGTGGACGAGGTCCGCAACCTGATCATCATCGGCTCCGGGCCGGCCGGTTACACCGCGGCGGTCTACGCGGCACGCGCCAACCTCAAGCCGCTGGTGATCGAGGGCGTGCAGTCCGGTGGCGCGCTGATGACCACCACCGAGGTGGAGAACTTCCCCGGCTTCGCCGACGGCATCCTCGGCCCCGAGCTGATGGACAACATGCGCAAGCAGGCCGAGCGGTTCGGCGCCGAGTTTCTCACCGACGACGTGACCCGCGTCGAGCTGAAGGACACCGGCGAGATCGGCTCCGACGCGGTGAGCACCGTCTGGGTGGGCGAGACCGCCTACCGGGCCCGCGCGGTGATCCTCTCCACCGGCTCGGCCTGGCGCCCGCTCGGCGTGCCGGGCGAGCAGGAATACCTGGGCCACGGCGTGTCGTCCTGCGCCACCTGTGACGGCTTCTTCTTCCGCAACCAGCACATCGTGGTGGTCGGCGGCGGCGACTCGGCGATGGAGGAGGCGAGCTTCCTCACCCGCTTCGCCGAGTCGGTGACGATCATCCACCGCCGCGACTCGTTCCGGGCCAGCAAGATCATGGCGGAGCGGGCGCTGGGCAACGAGAAGATCAAGGTCGAGTGGAACTCCACCGTCGAGGAGATCCTCGGCGACGACGGCAAGGTCAGCGGGGTCCGGGTGCGCAACGTGCACACCGGCGAGAGCAAGGTGCTCGACGTCACCGGCGTCTTCGTGGCGATCGGCCACGACCCGCGCAGCGAGCTGTTCCGTGGCCAGGTGGAGCTCGACGACGAGGGCTACGTGAAGGTGCAGGCACCCAGCACCCGCACCGACGTGCCCGGCGTGTTCGCCGCCGGCGACGTGGTCGACCACACCTACCGGCAGGCCATCACGGCGGCCGGCACCGGGTGTGCGGCCGCGCTCGACGCCGAGCGGTTCATCGCCACCCTGCAGGGCTGAGAATTTTCACCAGGAGGAGGGGTTCATAGTGGGAGCAACCAAGGCGGTCACGGACGCGAGCTTCGCGAGCGACGTGCTGAAGTCCGACAAGCCGGTTCTGGTCGACTTCTGGGCGGAGTGGTGCGGTCCGTGCCGCAAGGTCTCGCCGCTGCTGGAGGAGATCGCGGGCGAGATGAGTGACCAGGTCACCATCGTCAAGCTCAACATCGACGAGAACCCCGAGACGGCGCGCACCTACCGGGTGATGTCCGTGCCGACGCTGACCATCTTCAAGAACGGCGAGCCGGTCCAGTCGATCGCCGGCGCCAAGCCGAAGGGCGAGCTGGTCAAGCTCATCGAGTCGGCGCTCTGAGGCCGCACCGGACCCTGCCGAACCCCCGCCACCCCGCCCGGGTGGCGGGGGTTCCGGCTTTCCTGACCTGCGCGAACACGAACCCGGTGGGTAACCGGCCACGGTACGCTCCGTAGGCGTCCGGCGGACTTCCGCCTCCGCCAGCTTCCGCGCAGAGGGGGGCGTCGTGCGTCCGATCCGACCCGGTGACCGAGGCCCGGCGGTGGCCGAGATCCACACCGTCCTCGCCGGCCTGGACCTCCTCCCCGCGGACGGCCGGGCCGACGACTACGACGCCCAGACGGAACGCGCGGTCCGTGCCTTCCAACAGTCACGCGGCCTCAGCGTGGACGGACGCGTCGGCGCCGAGACCTGGCGGGCGCTGGACGCGGCCCGCTGGCGGTTCGGCGCCCGCGCCCTCTACCACGCCATCCCCGAGCCGCTGACCGGCGAGGACGTCCGCTCACTCCAGGAACGCCTGCTGGAGATGGGGTACGACGTGGGCCGCGCGGACGCCATCTACGGCATCCGCACCTCCCGCGCGGTGGCCCAGTTCCAGCGCGAGATGGGGCTGAAGCCCGACGGCGCGTGCGGCCCGCACACCGTCAACGCGCTGCGCCGCCTCGGCCGCAAGGTGGTCGGCGGCCGACCGCAGTGGCTGCGCGAGTCCGACGCCATCCGCCAGGCCGGCCCGACGCTCGTCGGCCGGACCGTGGTGATCGACCCGGGCCACGGCGGCACCGACCCGGGCGTGGTGGTGCCCGACGGCACGCTGCGCTGGACCGAGGCGGACCTCGCACACGACCTGGCCAGCCGGCTGGAGGGCCGGCTCGCGGCGGCCGGCGTCCGGGTGCAGCTCACCCGCGGCCCGTCGCCGCTGACCTGCCTGCCGGACGCGGACCGGGCCCAGCTCGCCAACTCGCTCGGCGCGGACGTGTTCATCTCCCTGCACACCGACGGCCACGTCAACCCGGAGGCCGACGGGGTCGCCACCTACCACTACGGCACCGACAACGGCGTCACGTCCGCCACCGGGGAGCGGCTGGCCGGGCTGGTGCAGCGGGAGATCGTGGCCCGCACCGGGCTGCGCGACTGCCGCACCCACGCCAAGGCTTGGGACCTGCTCCGGCTCACCCGGATGCCTGCGGTCCGGGTCGAGGTGGGCTACCTGACCTCGCCGCGGGACCGGGGCCGGCTGGTCGACCCGCGGTTCCGGGACCGGGTGGTCGAGGCGATCGTGGCCGGGGTGCAGCGGATGTACCTGCCGATCGAGCGGGACGTGCCGACCGGTTCGATCGACGTGAGCGAACTGCGCGCGATCGTGGCCGCCGGCACCGTCGTCGACTGAGCCGGGTCAGCTCGTCGAGCGGGTGGCCGGCGCCGGGCGGACCGGGCGCAGCAGCGTCTCCGGGCTCATCGAACCGAGCAACTTCTCCAGCGCGTACTCGACGTCGGACTTCCAGCTCAGCGCGGTGCGCAGCTCCAACCGCAGGCGCGGGTAGCGGGGGTGCGGCCGGACCGTCTTGAAGCCCACCGACAGGAAGAAGTCGGCCGGGGCGAGGCAGGCCCGGTTCGGGTCGTCCGCGTCGTCGCCGAACTTGGCGTCGCCGAACGCCTCGATCGCCTTGATGCCCCGCTTGGTGAGGTCGCGGGCGACGCCCTGCACCAGCATCCGGCCCAGGCCGCCGTCGGCGAACGCCGGCACCACGTGCGCCGTGGTCAGCAGCGCCGCGTCCGCCGAGACAGGCGAGGTGGGAAACGCCATCGAGCGCGGGACGTACGCCGGCGGCGCGTACATGACATAACCGGCGGGCATGCCGTCGACGTAGACCAACTTGCCGCAGGAGCCCCACTCCAGCAGCGTCTGGGAGACCCACGCCTCCTTCTCCAGCCCCGGGTCGCCGGCCGCGCAGGCCCGCTCGGCGGAGACCGGATCCAGCTCCCAGTAGACGCACCGCCGGCAGGGTCGGGGGAGGTCCTCCAGGGTGTCCAGGGTCAGGCTGACCAGACGTCGCGACATGAGCGCACCCCACCAAACAGTCTCGGAGCGTCGGCCGCCGCGGTGTCCCGCCGCCCTCCTGCTCCCGACGAGCGATCGTACGCCCCTGCCCGCCGGCGCGGGAGTGGACGCGCGAACCCCCACGCGTGCGGCGGTCCGCGATGTGGACGTGTCCACACGGCGGGTTCCGCGCCGGTCACCAGGGACTACGATCGACCAATCGGCCGCGCGCCGCCATTGGATGCCGGCATCGCGGGTACCACACCGGGCGGCAGCCCCGCCGACACCCGATCGAGGTGATGTCATGACCGGCACGACGCTCGACGACTACACCGACCGGTACGCCCGGCGTGTGCGGGGGATGACCGCCTCCGAGATCCGGGCGCTGTTCGCGGTGGCCAGCCGTCCGGAGGTCGTGTCGCTCGCCGGAGGCGCGCCGTACATCGCCGCGCTGCCGCTCGACGCGGTGGGCGAGATGCTCGGCCGGCTCGGCGCCGAGCACGGCACCACCACCCTGCAGTACGGCATCGGCCAGGGCACGCTGGAGCTGCGCGAGCGGATCTGCGAGGTGATGGCCCTCTCCGGGATCGACGCGTCCTGCGGCGCCTCCCCGGAGGACGTGGTGGTGACCGTCGGCGGTCAGCAGGCGCTCGACCTGGTCGCCCGTCTCTTCCTCGACCCGGGCGACGTGGTGCTCGCCGAGGGCCCGACCTACGTCGGCGCGCTCGGGGTGTTCCAGGCCGCCCAGGCCCAGGTGGCCCACGTGCCGATGGACGACGACGGGCTCATCCCGGAAGCGCTGGAGACGGCAATCGCCGACCTGGCGCGGGCCGGCCGGCGGGTGAAGTTCCTCTACACCATCCCCACCTACCAGAACCCCGCCGGTGTGACGTTGAGCGAGGAGCGGCGGGAACGGGTGCTCGACATCTGCGAGCGCGCCGGGCTGCTGGTGGTGGAGGACGACCCGTACGGTCAGCTCGGTTTCTCCGGCGAGGCGCCCGCGCCGTTGCGCGCGCGGCGACGCGACGGGGTGTTCTACCTGAGCACCTTCTCCAAGACGTTCGCACCTGGCCTGCGGGTGGGCTGGATCCTCGCCCCGCACGCGGTCCGCGACAAGCTCGTCATCGCCAGCGAGGCGCAGATCCTCTGCCCCAGCGGATTCGCCCAGGCGGCCGTCTCCACCTACCTCGCCACCATGCCGTGGCGCGAGCAGCTCAAGATCTACCGCGAGGTCTACCGCGAGCGCCGGGACGCGCTGCTCGACGCGCTGGCCGACCTGATGCCCGAGGGCACCACCTGGACCACGCCGGCCGGCGGGCTCTTCGTCTGGGCGACCCTGCCGGACGGGCTCGACGCCAAGGCGATGATGCCCCGCGCCGTCGCCGCGCGGGTGGCCTACGTGCCGGGCACCGGCTTCTACGCCGACGGGACGGGCACCGGCAACATGCGGCTCAACTTCTCCTTCCCACCGCCGGAGCGGATCCGCGAGGGCGTCCGCCGGCTGGCCGGGGTGATGGAGCAGGAGATCGCCATGCGGAAGGTGTTCGGGGCGATCGGCGGCACCGGGCCACGCCGCCGCCAGGGCGGTTCGGACACGCCCGGCCCCGACTTGGCATGATGCCCGCATGGCCGTCAGCCCTGCCGCACCGACACCCGTGACCGGACCCTCCACCGACGAGCTGCGCGTGCTGGTGCTCGCCGGCGGTCTCTCCTACGAGCGGGACGTCTCGCTCCGGTCCGGCCGGCGCGTGCTCGACGCGCTGCGGGCGGTCGGCGTCGAGGCGGAACTGCGGGACGCTGATGTCGCGCTGCTCCCCGCGCTGGCCGCCGACCCGCCGGACGCGGTGGTGATCGCCCTGCACGGCGCCACCGGCGAGGACGGTTCCCTGCGCGGCGTGCTCGACCTCTGCGACGTGCCCTACGTCGGCTGTGACGCCCGTTCCTCCCGGCTCGCCTGGGACAAGCCGTCCGCCAAGGCGGTGCTGCGCGAAGCAGGTATTCCCACCCCGGACTGGGTGGCGCTGCCGCACGACCGGTTCTCCGAGCTGGGCGCGGTCGCCGTGCTGGACCGGATCGTCGACCGTCTCGGGCTGCCGCTGATGGTCAAGCCGGCGCAGGGCGGCTCCGGCCTGGGCGCCGCCGTGGTCCGGGAGGCCGCGTCGCTGCCGGCCGCGATGGTCGGCTGTTTCGCGTACGACCAGACGGCGCTGGTGGAGCGCTACGTGCCCGGGATGGACGTGGCGGTCTCGGTGCTCGACCTGGGCGAGGGACCGCAGGCCCTGCCGCCGGTCGAGATCGTGCCCCGCAACGGGGTCTACGACTACGCCGCCCGCTACACGGCCGGGCGCACCACCTGGCACGCGCCGGCCCGGCTCGACGCCGCCACCGCCGAGCGGGTGACCGAGGTGGCGCTCGCCGCGCACACCGCACTCGGGCTGCGCGACGTGTCCCGGGTCGACCTGATCGTCGACGCGGACGGCCAGCCGCACGTGCTGGAGGTCAACGTCTCCCCCGGGATGACCGAGACCTCGTTGCTGCCGCTGGCCATCCAGGCCGCCGGGCTGGACTTCGGCCGGGTCCTCGGCACGCTTGTCGCCCGGGCTGCGGCCCGCCGCCGGCCGAGCTGACCCGGCCGGCGACCACCCGTTCTCCCGCGCGCTATTCGGCGATGGCCCGCTGCGTGCGACCGTCACCGTCCTCGGCGTGACCTGCGCCACCCGTCGAGTCAGACTCCGTGGGCGCGGTCGCGTCCGCGTCGGCGCCACGCTCCTGCCCGCCGCTCGCGCCTCCGTCGTCGTGCACGTCGCCGGTCGCGGGTTCCGCGTCGTCGGGCGAGTCGACCCCGGCCGGCTCGATCCCGTCCGCGTTCCCCTCCGCCGGCTCGGCCTCCGGAATCTCGTCCGCGGCCTCGATCACCGAGACGGCTTCCTCCTCGACGTCCTCGGCCGCGCTCGCCGGCGACGGTGAGGAGAGACTCGACGGCGCCTGCCACTGGATGCGCGGCGGTTCGGCGAGCGGACGACCGCCGAACTCGGCGAGCCAGGCGGCCACCATGGCCAGGTTCTCCCGCCACTGCTCCTCGGAGATCGGCGGCAGGATCGAGTCCCACAGGGAGAGGAACGTGCCTCGCAGTTGCAGCCGACCGTAGGGGCGGGCCAGGAACCACATGTGCAGGTGCGCCGAGCCGTCACCCCACCGGTTGACGTGCACGCGGGCCACGCCGTCGAGCGAGCGGATGGCCCGCTCCAGGCGGACGGTCATCACGCCCAGTTCGGCGGCGAGCAGGTTCGGCAGGTCACCGAGATCGAGGTGGGAACGTGACTCCAGGATCAGCACCATGGGCAGTCCGGTGGGCCGGTCCATCGTGCGCACCCGCCACCGCTCACCCACCCAGATGTACGCCTCGTCGGGCGCGTTGCAGGCGGTGCACTCCCGATCCGCCTCACCCCGCCGGGGAGGCTCGACCGGTACGGGGTCGTCGAGCTGCTTGACGCGGATCTCGCCCTCGAAGGGGAAGGAGGGCCACTGGGTGAAGTCCGGGACTGAGGGAGGGGTGTCCTGCACGACGCTGACCCTAACCGAGTTGGCGATGCCTGTCCCTACCCGCGTCCGGCGGAGAACCGCCGGCGCCGGACCATCCACAGCGGTTGTCCACCGCGTTGTCCACAGGGTGCCGAGATCACCACCACAGTGCGTCATCCACAGCTCAGCAACGGTTTTGGCCGCGCGTTTCACGTGAAACGGAGTGAGCCTGTGGACAACTGCTGTGGATAACTTCGGCGGTCCGATGGCCCGTCATTCCCAACGATCGAGGGGCCGATCGGCACAGCTCCGGACGTGGGGGATTTTCGCGGGCCTGCTCCTCTGGGCCCGCTCAAAGCTCCGCCCCAGACTTTCGGCGCCGACCGCCGAGCACGACTCGTTTCACGTGAAACGAGTGTGCCTCGTCGTGGGCGGCTGGCACACCCGTCGGGGCGAAACCGCGCGGTCGGGGGACGGAGTCCGCCCCGGTTTCACGTGAAACCGCCGCCCCTGCAAATCGGCGGCACAGGACGTGGCGCGCCCCCGCCGCTGGGCGGCTGGGCGGCTGGGCGGCTGGGCGGCTGGGCGGCTGGGCGGCTGGGCGGCTGGGCGGCTGGGCGGCTGGGCGGCTGGGCGGCTGGGCGGCTGGGCG
>NZ_JBITEP010000008.1:176836-264927 GCF_044455315.1 Micromonospora sp. NPDC051300
GCGGCTGGCTGATTGTGTGCCAGGACCGTTGCGGTTGGCGGGGCCCCGGAGTCTAGGGAGCGTCGGGCTCGGCGATCTCGATACCGCTCGCTTGGCCGAAGCTGCTGTTGCCACTCCGCCGGCCAGTGGGTGAGGCGGTTCGGGGGCGATGGCGTTGGCGGACGACGGGCGGCTTGACGGCAGCGGCGAACGGGGTGGCGAGGGGACCCGCAAGGAGTGGCGCGGTGGCAGGGCGGTGAGACGGCGACCGTAGCGCGGCGGAGATGGCCAAGGAGACGGCAGCGCGTCGAGGCCGGGAGCGCGGTTGAAAACCGGCAAGGCGGTGGAGCGGCCGGACGACTCGGGCCGCAGAGCGGCGAGTCCCCGGGGCTGTCCGGGGCGGCCCAGGTCGCCGAGGCACCCGCCGGCCGTCCCGACTCCCGGCCGGCGGGTGTCCGGTAGGTGGATGAGGGTGCGGGTGGTAGGGCGACGGTTCAAGTGACGGCGGCAACGACACGAGACAATGCCCCGGCCATCCGACCGGCGAGTGCCCGGGAGTCGGATGAGGGGCGTGCGCGAAGGGTCTGCGGAGGCAAGGAACATCGGCGGAGGCACAGGGCATTGGTGCGGCGGGCGACGCTGCGCGCGATTACGGTCTCGCCCACTCTTCTGCAACGAGCAGCACCCCTTGCACCCCAGCCTGCCAAGGGTTCGGGCCGCCAGGGTGTCGCCGGGCAGCCACCGTCGCACCGGTCGGCCATCTTTGCGGCGCCTCGGTGCCGGCCTCGTGAAGAGCCGGCCTCGTGAAGAACGACGTCGCCTGCACAAGCGGGCGGATGGACATCGCGCCTGCCGTGATTGCAAGCCCTGCGATCCGGTGGGCCAACAGTCCGGCGACGAGTTCCGGCCGACGGACCAGAAGCCGCGCCCCGGCGAGGGCCGCAGATCGCCTCCTGCGGCCCGAGAACCGGGGTGGCGCCCGGACCGACGGGTGCGAGCTTTCGGTGGCGCAGAGTGGAGCTGAGCCGTCTCGCCGAGATTCGAGGACGGACCTCAGACAACCGGGCCGACGGAGGCTCGTGGAACAGGCCGGTTTCACGTGAAACGGGGTGCCCGTTGGCTCCACCGTCGCTCGTCATGCACCAGGGGCAGGAGCCTGCCGCAGCGTTCGCGCGGATGAGTTCCACGCCGCTACGCCCAGGGGCCGGGAATGGCACCGGCCGCACCCCGAGAGGGAGTGCGGCCGGAAGCGGTCGGATCGGGGATCACTCCTCCTTGAGTTGCTCCTCTTCGCTCACCCCGATGATGCCGACGATCCGCTCCAGGTCGTCGACCGTCGCGAACTCGATCGTGATCTTGCCCTTGCTCCGGCCGATGTCCACCTTCACCCGGGTGTCGAACCGGTCGGAGAGCCGGTCGGCGAGATCGGAGAGGGCCGGCGCGTGGGCCTTGGCGCGGCGCTTCGCGGCCGGGGCCTTCGCCGGCCCGTCGGCGAGCGCCAGAGCAACCAGTTCCTCGGTGCCGCGTACGGAGATGCCCTCGGCGACGATGCGGGTGGCGAGCTTCTCCTGAGCCTCGGCGTCGTCGAGGCTCAGGAGTGCTCGGGCATGTCCGGCGGAGAGCACCCCGGCGGCGACCCGCCGCTGCACGACGGGGGGGAGGTTCATCAGGCGGATGGTGTTGGAGATCTGCGGACGGCTGCGGCCGATCCGCCGCGCCAGCTCCTCATGGGTGGCGCCGAACTCCTCCAGGAGCTGCTGGTAGGCCGCCGCCTCTTCGAGCGGGTTCAGGTTCGCGCGGTGGATGTTCTCCAGCAACGCGTCCCGGAGCATCGCGTCGTCCTTGGTGTCCCGGACGATGGCGGGAATGCTCTCCCGGCCGACCGCCTGGGCGGCGCGCCAGCGCCGCTCGCCCATGACGAGTTCGTACTTCTCGCTGTCGAGTTGGCGGACGACGATCGGCTGGAGGAAGCCGACCTCCTGGATCGAGGTCTTCAGCTCCTCCAGCGCCTCCTCGTCGAAGACGTGCCGGGGCTGCTTCGGGTTCGGCACGATGGAGTCGACCGAGATCTCGGCGAAGCGCGCACCGGGCACCGGGCTCAGTTCGATCTCGGGTTCGACAGCCGGCGCCGCGCTAGCGCCTACCGTGCCGGTTCCGGCGGTGGCGGAACCGGCGGCCGGGAGAGCCGGGGAGGGAGGAGCCGTGGGCGCCGCCTCCGGCTCCGCGTCCGCCGTCGTCGCATCGGGCGGTGGGGCGGTGGGGATGAGGGCGCCGAGCCCTCGGCCGAGGCCGCCGCGGGGACGGTTCTTCATGCGACGCCTCCCAGCGACTTCTCCGTGCTACGCATTCCGGCTCACCGGCTCCTTGACCCCTCGCTCCGCGATCTCCTGGGCGGCCTCGAAGTAGCTCGTGGCACCCCGCGAACCGGGATCGTAGGTCATCACCGACTGGCCGTAGCTCGGTGCCTCGGAGACGCGCACGTTGCGGGGGATGACTGCCTGGAGGACCTTGTCGCCGAAGTGGTTCCGGACGTCCTGCTCCACCGCGTCGGCCAGCCGGGTACGCCTGTCGTACATGGTCAGCAGGATGGTGGAGACGTCGAGCTTGGGGTTCAGGTGCTGGCGTACCAGGTTGATGTTGTTTATCAACTGGTTGAGGCCCTCCAGCGCGTAGTACTCGCACTGGATCGGGATCAGCACCTCCTGCGCGGCCACCAGCGCGTTGACGGTCAGCAGGCCGAGCGAGGGCGGGCAGTCGATGAAGACGTAGTCGAAGTGACCCGGGTACGCCTCGATCGCACGGGACAGGCGGGACTCCCGGGCGACCACCGAGACCAGTTCGATCTCGGCACCTGCCAGGTCTATGGTCGCCGGCACGCACCACAGGTTGGGGATGCCCTCGACCGCTTGGGCCACCTCCGCGAGGGGCACGCTGTCGATCAGGCAGTCGTAGACGTCCGGCACACCGGTGTGGTGCGGCACGTTGAGCCCGGTCGACGCGTTGCCCTGCGGGTCGAGGTCGACCACGAGCACGCGATTGCCGTGCAGCGCGAGCGCCACCGCGAGGTTCACGGTGGTGGTGGTCTTGCCCACGCCACCCTTCTGGTTGGCGACGCACATCACCCGGGTCCGGTCGGGGCGGGGCATGGAGACCTCGCCACTGGGATTCAGGATCTGCACGGCGCGCATCGCCTCCATAGCCAACGGTGGGTCATCCTCTTCGCGCGTCGGGGTTTCACGTGAAACGTACGTGGCGGCGTCGGTCTCGGCCTCGAACCCGGCCGCCAATGGCGTGTCGGTGGGTACCTCGACGGCGTCCGGAGCGCCAGCTTGGTGCGGCACGGCGGAGACCGGTGGCTGCGGCTCGAAGCGGGCGGGAACCGCGGCGTTCGCGCGCGCCACCGCCGGGCGGGGAGTCGGGGCGTTCACCGGGCCGTCGCTCGGGTCGTGCGGGTCTCGGACCGGCGGTACGTTGGCCGGCGCGGACGAGACCGGCCGGACGGCGCCGGTCGGCGACGCGTCCGGTCGCGGGGTCGGATCGGCGGGCTGGTGCGGGGATGCGTCTCGGGGATCGTTCACCGCCCACTCCTGGTAGTTGGTTTCACGTGAAACGGGATCGCCGGGTGATCGCCCGCCGGGTCCGGTCAGCCGTGGATCGTCGTACCTGCCGTCGTCATGCACCTGTCATCCCTACCCGCTCCGGATGTCGGCCCGCGCCCGTCAATCAGGCCCCGCTCTTCGCGGCGTCACCGGCCCGGCGGAAACGGTCGGGTTCGGGTGCCGCCCGGCACCGCCGCTCCACACTATCGACGCGCGGTCAGCCTACGGCCGACGGGCGCGGCGGGTCCATGTCGGGTTGAGATCGATCCGGTCACTTCCCTGCCCGGTCCAACGACCGGGGCGCCGTCCGGAAGCCTTGCCCGGTCAGCGATCCCGATTCCGGCCGCCGCGCCGGCGACCGCCGCGCGAGCGCTTCGCACCCTTCGCCTTCGGCTGTCGGACCACCCGCTCCCGAACCACCTCGACCACGATGGCGGCGGGCTCGATCACCCCGACTCCGCACCGGTGCAGCTCGGGCTCTCCACCACCGAGCCGAGCCACGACGTCGGCGTGCTCGGTGATCTCCTCGGCCGCGGACGCGCCCTTCAGGGCAAGCAACCGGCCGCCGGGCACCGTCAGGGGAAGGCACCAGGTGGCGAGGCGGTCCAACGCGGCCACGGCGCGCGCGGTGACGACGTCGGCGGTCAGCGGGTCGCGGTCCCGGGACCCGGCCGCCGCCTCCTCGGCCCGTCCCCGGAAGACCCGGACCGACCGGGTCAGCCCGAGGCGTTGCACCGCCTCGACCAGGAACGAGACCCGCCGGGCGAGCGGCTCCACCAGCGTCACGGTGAGATCGGGCCGCGCGATCGCCAGCACCAGGCCGGGCAGTCCGGCGCCGGAGCCGACGTCGATCACGCTGGCGCCCTCCGGAATCCGCTCCGCCACCACCGCGCAGTTGAGCAGGTGCCGGTCCCAGAGCCGGGGCGTCTCGCGGGGCCCGATCAGGCCCCGGACCACGCCCTCCGTGGCCAGCAGTTCGGCGTACGCGGCGGCGAGGTCGAGCCGGTCGCCGAAGAGGGTCCGGGCGGCCTCGGCCAGTTCGGCCGGGAGCGACGCGTCGGCCGGGTCGGGGTGCACGCCGGTCACCGGCGCGTCGGTGCCGTCCACGGTGGACGCCTCGGCGAACGCCGGCTCGGCCACCGCGTCCGGCTCGGCGAAGAACGGGTCGGCCGCGCCGGCCGGCGCGTCGGGTTCAACCGGGTCGGTTTCCTCCGCCGGCTCGCCGGAGAAGGCAGGTGTCACCGGGGCCACGGCCGGCTCGATTCCGCTCGCGTCCGTCGACGGCTCGGCGGAGAAGTCCGGGTCCACCGGGCTCTCGGGCAGGTGCGGCGGCTCGGTCGGCTGCTGCTCGTCGGAGAAGATCGGGTCGGGGCGCACAGCGGCCGGCCCGGGCGGCGTGCCACCCGGGCCGGCCACGGCGTCCGCCGTCGTGTCGCCGGAAGCCACTGACCTCAGTCCGTCACCGGTCGGACGACGATGCGACGGTTCGGCTCCACGCCCTCCGACTCGCTCTCCACGCCGCTCATCGCGTTGACCACGTCGTGCACGCACTTGCGCTCGAACGCGGACATCGGCTCCAGGCGTACCGCCTCGCCGTGCTCCTTGACCTTCTCGACCGCGTTCTTGGCGACCGCGGCCAGTTCCTTGCGCCGGGCCGCCCGGTAGCCGCCGACGTCGAGCAGCAGTCGGCTCGGCGTCCCGGTCTGCCGGAAGACCGCGAGGCGGGTCAGCTCCTGGAGCGCCTCCAGGGTGGCGCCGCGCTGGCCGACCAGGTTCTGCAGGCGGGAGCCGACCACCTCGACGACCGGCCGGCCGCCGGAGACCAGCTCGTCGATGTCGCCGTCGTAGTCGAGGATGTCCAGCAGGCCCTCGACGTAGTCGGCGGCGATCTCGCTCTGCCGGAAGAGGTCGCTGTCGGCCGGGGCCTTCTTCTCCCGCGCCTCGGGGGTGCCCTCGCCGGTCTCGGTGGTGGCCGAGGTCTCGTCGTCGTCCACGGACTGGTCGGCGCTGGGGATGCTGGTGTCGGTCACGGTCTCATCTCCGTACTCGCTCGGCCGGACCGTCGAGGTCCGCTGGTTTCCCGGGAGCCGGCGGGAGGTTCGCCGGTTGCCTCTCGGGCACGTCCGTACGGGCCAGTCTCGCCCGTGACCGCGCGGTGCGCGGCGGTTCCGGCCCGGCGCCTACTCCTCGGAGGGCAGCTCGGGGACCGGACGGGCCACCGCCGGTCGCGGCGGTGGCCCGGAGTGCTCAGCCCTGTCGCTTGGCGGGGCGGTTGCCGGCCTTCTTCGGGTTGACCGGCTTGGCGCCCGGCTTCGGGCCGGCCACCTTCGGCGCGGCCGCCGGCGCCTTGACCGCCGGCTGGGCGGTCTTGCGGCCCAGCAGGCCGGTCTTGGCCGGCTGGACCGGGCTCTTGCCGCCGGCGGTGGTGGCCTTCTTCGGCGGCACCAGCGGCGGGAACTTCCGCAGCACCCACTGCTGCTGGCCGAGGGTGAAGAGGTTGTTGGTCACCCAGTAGATGATCACACCGATCGGGAAGATCGAACCGGAGACCAGCAGCGAGACCGGGATGCCGTAGAGCATCAGGCGCTGCACCATGCGCTGCTGCGGGTCCTCCGCCCAGCCGGTCTTGAGGATCATCTGGCGGCTGGTCAGGTAGGTGGTGGCGATCATGATCAGCACCAGCACGCCGGCGATGACCTTCACCGTGCCGGTGTTCGCGCCCAGCGGGGCCAGGTCGGCGGCGGTGGAGCCGAACCGGCCGGAGATGGGGGCGGTGAAGAGCTTCGCGCTGGAGGCGCTGTTGAACTGGTCGACGGTCCAGCCGTAGAGGGTCTTGCCGCCGTTCTCCGGGTTGAGCCGCTTGAGCGTGTGGAACAGGCCCAGGAAGACGGGGATCTGGAGGAACATCGGAAGGCAGCCCATCAGGGGGTTGGCCTTTTCCTTCCGATAGAGCTCCATCATCTCCTTCTGGAGCGTCTCCCGGTCACCCTTGTGCTTCTCCTGGAGCTCCTTCACCTTCGGCTGGAGCGCCTGCATGGCACGCTGGGACTTGATCTGCTTGACGAAGACCGGGAACAGGATCACCCGGACCGTCACCACCAGGAAGATGATCGCGAGGATCCAGGCCCAGTTCGTGCCGATGACCGCGCCGACCGGCACCCCGATGGCGTCCCAGGCCGAGTGCCAGGTCAGCAGGATCCACGAGATCGCGTAGTAGATCCAGTCGAGACTCAATTCTCAGGCTCCAGTCACGTCGGCACGGCGGCGACCGCCCGGCTCCGGCACCGGGTCGTGTCCACCTGGGTGAAAGGGGTGGCAGCGCGACAGCCGCCGGACCGTCAGCCAGGCCCCCCGCAGCGCACCGTGCCGGGACACCGCCTCCACGGCGTAGGCACTGCACGACGGGTAGAACCGGCAGCGGGCCGGCAGTGCCGGACTTATCCACCGACGGTACGCGATGATGGGCGCCAGCAGCATGCGGGCACCGGTAGTCGGCGACGGATCAGTGGTCCCACCGGTCATCGCGGCCGCCGTCCCCGGGGGGCGCGTGCGGCGGTGAGGGCGGCGTCCAGGTCGGCGCCGAGCCGCGCGTACGTCGCGTCGGCGGCCGGCGGCAGGGCGCGTACCACCAGGGTGGTCCCGGCGGGCAGCTCGGCCAGGCGTTCCCGGACGAGGTGCCGGAGCCGGCGGCGGACCTTGTTGCGGACCACCGCGCCGCCGACGGCCTTGGACACGACGAAGCCGGCGCGGCGGGGTGCGGAGTTCTCCGCACCGCTGCTCCGCGCCGGCTCCGGCGAGGGTGTCACGGCGTCGGTCGGCCCGGGGACCGTCAGGTGGACCACGACGACACCGCGGCCGACGCGTCGGCCACCGCGAACCGCTGCGGCGAAGTCGCTACTGCGCCGCAGTCGCTGTGCGGCGGCCAGCACGACTGCCCACGTCCCCGTACCGGACCGGACGGCCTCAGGCCGCCAGGCGGGTGCGGCCCTTGGCGCGACGGGTCGACAGGATGGCGCGGCCGGCACGGGTGCGCATGCGCAGCCGGAAGCCGTGGGTCTTCGCGCGCCGGCGGTTGTTCGGCTGGTAGGTGCGCTTGCTCACGTCAGGCTCTCCGTTGTGGTACGCCCCGCGCGGCGGATCGCCCGGGGTCCTGTGCTGGTCCAGATCACCTCGACGGTGACCTCCGATCGGTGCTGTCCGGTGACCCGGCCCCCGACGGTGCGGGAGGCGGCCACGGACAGCGAGCATCTATCACCCTAGCAGAGGGCGAGAGAGCATCCGATCCAGCCTACGCAGGGGCGCAATGACCGTCAAACCTCCCACTCCGGTCCCCGACCTGCGCCGGAACGGTGACCGGGGGGGCGGATTTCCCGGATGTCGTGGACGCCCGCCGGGTGTCGACGGTTGATGGCGCGGGGTTCGCGCTGTTAGCGTGCGCGATTGCGGTCGGCGTCGGTACGGGTTTGTCGCCGGCCGGCAAGACCGGACAAGCTGTTGAATCGTTCGGCACGGTGAACCCGCTTCAAGCCTCCGCGAATCCAGGGGGCAGGTCCGACCCGCGTCCGGTGGGCGGCCACAATCGGTCGGTACACACAGGCTGTGGATAACTTGTGGATGACGACCGGTCAGCCGTCCGGGCGGGCGTGAGGATCAGGCGAGGGGGTGGCACGACGTGACCGGAGCGACAGACCTTGCCGCGGTGTGGGCGGCGGCCACCGAGGAACTCGCCGACGAGATCATCTCCGCGCAGCAGCGCGCGTACCTGCGCCTGACCCGGCTGCGGGCGATCGTCGAGGACACCGCGCTGCTCTCCGTCCCGGACGCCTTCACCCGGGACGTGATCGAGTCCCGGCTCCGCCCGGCCATCACCGAGGCGTTGAGCCGCCGGCTCGGCCGCGACATCCAGGTGGCCGTCACCGTCCGGGTGGCCGAGGACCCGGCCGGTCGACCGGCCGGCACGGTCTACCGCAGCAACCCGGAGCCGCTGCCCGAGCCGAACGGCCCGGCCGACCTGCTGCCCGGGTTCGACCGGGGCGGCCCGGCGCCGGCCCCGCCGACTTTTCCCGCCCCACGGCCCGAACCGGGGTACGCCGAGCCGCTGCCGGAGCACGAGGCGGAGGAGCCGGCCCCCCGGCAGCGCCACGCCGACGGCGGCCGGCCGCACCTGATCCCGGCGGGCCGGGACGGTCAGGACACGCTCTTCGGCGCCGTCTTCGCCGAACCGCGCCGCGCCGCGCCCGAGCGCCGGGGCTTCGACGAGCGCCCCGGGGCCGAGCAACCCGCCCCCGCCGCCGGCGGCTACGAGCCGCGCTACCGGGAGGCGCCCGGACCGGCCGACCCCCCGCCCCTGCGCGGCCTGCCGCGGGACGGCGCGACGGACAACGGCCCCGGTCGCGGCGCGCTCGACCACCACCGTCCCGGCGGCCAGGGCGACCGCCGCCTGCCCGGCGGTACGGAGAGCGGCGGCAACCGACTCAACCCGAAGTACATGTTCGAGACGTTCGTCATCGGCTCGTCCAACCGGTTCGCCCACGCGGCGAGCGTGGCGGTGGCCGAGTCGCCGGCCAAGGCGTACAACCCGCTGTTCATCTACGGCCACTCCGGGCTGGGCAAGACCCACCTGTTGCACGCCATCGGGCACTACGCCACCACGTTGGGCAACGCCCGCTCGGTCCGGTACGTCTCGACCGAGGAGTTCACCAACGACTTCATCAACTCGCTGCGGGACGACAAGACCAGCGCGTTCCAGCGCCGCTACCGGGACGTGGACATCCTCCTGATCGACGACATCCAGTTCCTGGAGAACCGGGAGCGGACGCAGGAGGAGTTCTTCCACACCTTCAACACCCTGCACAACGCCAACAAGCAGATCGTGATCACGTCCGACCGGTCGCCGCGCCAGCTCGCCACGCTGGAGGACCGGATGCGGACCCGGTTCGAGTGGGGGCTGCTGGCCGACATCCAGCCGCCGGACCTGGAGACCCGGATCGCGATCCTGCAGAAGAAGGCGGCGCAGGAGCGGATGTACGCCCCGCCGGACGTGCTGGAGTTCATCGCCTCCCGGGTGTCGAACTCGATCCGGGAGCTCGAGGGCGCGCTGATCCGGGTCACCGCGTTCGCCAGTCTCACCCGGTCCTCGGTCGAGCTGTCGCTGGCCGAGGAGGTGCTGCGGGACTTCATGCCGGACGGCGCCGGCCCCGAGATCAACGCCGACCAGATCATGGCCTCCACCTCCGAGTACTTCGGGGTGAGCCTGGAGGACCTGCGCGGCCACTCCCGGTCCCGGGTGCTGGTCAACGCCCGTCAGGTGGCCATGTACCTGTGTCGTGAGCTGACCGACCTGTCGTTGCCCCGGATCGGGCAGGCGTTCGGCGGTCGCGACCACACCACGGTGATGCACGCCGACCGGAAGATTCGTCAGCAGATGGCGGAGCGGCGCTCGCTCTACAACCAGATCGCCGAGCTGACGAACCGGATCAAGCAGAACACCTGAGACGCTCGTCTCCCCGTACCCCGTCACGACAGCCCGGCCGGACGCCTCCGGCCGGGTTTCTTCGTCTTCGGTGCGGGCCGGCGGTGGCCCGGTCGACGCCGCCGGTTGACCCTCGACCCGGTGGAGGGCGCAGGATCGGTGTCGTGCTCGTCCACAACTCGTACCGGTTGTCCACACCCCCTGTGTCACAGGCGGTGGATAACCACCGTCTGCATCCGGCCGGTTACCCACAGACTGTGGACAACTCCTGGGGACGAGCCTGTGGACGCCTGGGGACAACGTGCCCGTTGTCCACCGACGACGGTCGGCCTGTGGGCGACCTGTTGAAGGTTCTGGGGATGACGGCGCTCGGCGTCGCCCGCGCCGTCCACAGCACTGGGGAGAAACCCCGTGGATAACCGGTGGACAACCGGTGGACAGCGGTGGAAAACCCGGCGACTGGCGACGGCTGTGGACCGGGGCACGAGTTGTACCCCTGGTTCTCCACAGCGAAACCACCTGTAGATAACCTGTCTGACCTGGGCAGACGCGGGTTCTCCACAGTTTGCACAGGTGCGATGAAGACGATGAGTTATCTCTTCTAAACAACAAAAACCAATCATCACCGTTGGACTTCCTGTGGATCGGGTCGTGCACTGCCGTCGGCAGTCGCCCGGGCACCTGGATCCACCGGGGTCGGGCGCACAGCCGATGCCCTCGCGCCCTAAGGTTCGAGGGGTACCCGCACGGTCGGGCGGGGCGGGTGGCAGCGGTCGGCATGAGAGAGTTGTCGCTGACGTCGACGCGGAGGCATTGATGAAGTTCCGAGTGGAGCGCGACGCGCTCGCCGAGGCGGTCGCGTGGACCGCCAAGAGCCTGCCCAACCGGCCCTCCGTCCCGGTGCTGGCCGGGGTGATGCTCCGGGTGACCGACGGCAACCTGCAGGTCTCCGGCTTCGACTACGAGGTCTCCAGCCAGGTGACCGTCGAGGTGCAGGGTGACGCGGACGGCGCCGCGCTGGTCTCCGGTCGACTGCTCGCCGAGATCACCAAGGCGCTGCCGGCCAAGCCGGTGGACATCGCCGCCGTCGGCGCCCACCTGGAGCTGGTCTGCGGCAGCGCCCGGTTCACGCTGCCCACCATGCCGGTGGAGGACTACCCGACCCTCCCGGAGATGCCGGAGAGCGCCGGCACCGTCGACGCGGCCGCCTTCGCCGCCGCCGTGGCCCAGGTCGCCGTGGCCGCCGGGCGTGACGAGACGCTGCCGATGATGACCGGCGTCCGGCTCGAACTGTCCGGCGGCACGATGGCCATGCTCGCCACCGACCGCTACCGCCTCGCGCTGCGCGAGATGGAGTGGAACCCGGACGACCCGGAGATCAGCCTCAACGCGCTGGTGCCGGCCCGCACGCTCAACGACACCGCCAAGGCGCTCGGCCCGCTCGGTGGCCACGTGACCATGGCGCTCTCGTCCGGCGGCGCCGGCGAGGGCATGATCGGCTTCTCCGGCGGCACCCGCCGGACCACCAGCCGCCTGCTCGACGGCGCCAACTACCCGCCGGTGCGCTCGTTGTTCCCGGCGGACCACAACGCCGAGGCCCGCGTCCCGGTCGCCACGCTCATCGAGGTGGTCAAGCGGGTGGCGCTGGTCGCCGAGCGCACCACCCCGGTGCTGCTCAGCTTCAGCTCCGACGGCCTCGTGGTGGAGGCCGGCGGGACCGAGGAGGCCCGGGCCAGCGAGGCCATGGAGGCCACCTTCAGCGGCGACCCGCTCACCATCGGCTTCAACCCGCAATACCTGATCGACGGCCTGGCCAACCTGGGCGCCCAGTTCGCCCTGCTGCGCTTCGTCGACGCGTTCAAGCCCGCGGTCCTTTCCCCGGCCGGCGAGGATGGCGAGGTCATTCCGGGGTACCGGTACCTCATCATGCCGATCCGCGTCTCCCGCTGATCGCAGGCAGCACCACCCCACGTACGGAGGTAGCAGCACATGCAGCTCGGCCTGGTAGGACTCGGCCGGATGGGCGGCAACATGCGCGAGCGGTTGCGCGCCGCCGGGCACGAGGTGGTCGGCTACGACCGCAACCCGGAGCTCAGTGACGCCGCGAGCCTCGCGGAGCTGGCCGAGAAGCTCGAGTCGCCGCGCGCGGTCTGGGTCATGGTCCCGGCCGGCGTCACCGACGCCACCATCGACGAGCTCGCCGGCGTGCTCGGCGAGGGCGACATCATCATCGACGGCGGCAACTCCCGGTTCAGCGACGACGCCCCGCGCGCCGAGCGCCTGAACGAGCACGGCATCGGCTACGTCGACGTCGGCGTCTCCGGTGGCGTCTGGGGCCGGCAGAACGGCTACGGGCTGATGGTCGGCGGCGCGCAGCAGCACGTCGAACGGCTCATGCCGATCTTCGACGCACTGCGTCCCGAGGGCGAGTTCGGCTTCGTGCACGCCGGCCCGGTCGGTGCCGGCCACTACGCCAAGATGGTGCACAACGGCATCGAGTACGGCCTGATGCACGCCTACGCCGAGGGCTTCGAGCTGCTCTCCGCGTCCGAACTGGTGACGAACGTCCCCGGTGTGGTGAAGTCCTGGCGCAAGGGCACCGTCGTCCAGTCCTGGCTGCTCGACCTGCTCGACCGGGCGCTCGACGAGGACCCGGAGCTGGCCGAGCTGAGCGGCTACACCGAGGACACCGGCGAGGGTCGGTGGACGGTCGACGAGGCGGTCCGGCTCGCCGTGCCGCTCAACGTCATCACCGCCTCCCTCTTCGCCCGGTTCGCCTCCCGGCAGGACGACTCGCCCGCCATGAAGGCCGTCGCCGCGCTGCGCCAGCAGTTCGGCGGTCACGCCGTCCACAAGCGCTGACCGGTATCCACAGCCTGTGTACGTCCGCCGGCTCGAACTGGTCGACTTCCGTTCGTACGAGCGGGTCGGCGTCGATCTGGAGCCCGGCCCGAACGTGCTGGTCGGCGCCAACGGCGTCGGCAAGACCAATCTGGTCGAGGCGTTGGGCTACGTGGCGACCCTGGACTCGCACCGGGTCGCCACGGACGCCCCGCTGGTCCGGATGGGTGCCAGCTCGGCGGTGATCCGCTGCGCCGTGGTGCACGAGGGCCGGGAGCTGCTGGTCGAGCTGGAGATCGTCCCGGGCAAGGCCAACCGGGCCCGGCTCGGTCGATCCCCGGCCCGCCGTGCCCGGGACGTGCTCGGCGCGCTTCGGCTGGTGCTCTTCGCCCCGGAGGACCTGGAACTCGTCCGGGGTGACCCGGCCGAGCGCCGCCGCTACCTCGACGACCTGCTGGTCACCCGGCAACCCCGCTACGCCGGCGTGCGCGCCGACTACGAGCGGGTGGTCAAGCAGCGCAACGCGCTGCTGCGCACGTCCTACCTCGCCCGCAAGACCGGCGGCTCGCGCGGCGGCGACCTGTCCACGCTCGCCGTCTGGGACACCCACCTGGCGCAGCACGGCACCGACCTGCTCGCCGGCCGGCTGGAACTGGTCGCCGCGCTCACCCCGCACGTGGCGAAGGCGTACGACGCGGTGGCGGCCGGCCGGGGCGCGGCCGGCATAGCCTACCGGCCCTCGGTCGAGCTGCCGGAGCCGGCCGCCGACCGGGCCGCGCTGGCCGAGGCGCTGGCCACCGCGCTGGCCGCGAACCGCTCCGCCGAGATCGAACGGGGCACCACGCTTGTCGGCCCGCACCGCGACGACCTGGCGCTCACGCTCGGCCCGCTGCCCGCCAAGGGGTACGCCAGCCACGGCGAGTCCTGGTCGTACGCGCTGGCGCTGCGGCTGGCCGGGTACGACCTGCTGCGTGCCGACGGGATCGAGCCGGTGCTGGTGCTGGACGACGTGTTCGCGGAGCTGGACGCCGGCCGGCGCGAACGCCTGGCCGAGCTGGTAGGTGGCGCCAGTCAGCTCCTGGTCACCTGCGCGGTGGACGACGACGTGCCGGCGACGCTGCGCGGCACCCGCTGGACGGTCGGCGAGGGGACGGTACGACGTGCCGAATGACGACGAGGTGCGGCTCCCGCCGGCCCGGCTGGGGCCGGGGCGCGACGGCGGGACGTCGGGCCGGGGCGGGCCGGACGCGCGTACCCCCGGGAAAGCGGCGGACGGCGAGCGGGCCGCGGCGCGTACCCCCGGGAAGCCGGCGGACGGCGAGCCGGGCGCGGCGCCGGAGGGCGCGGCCGGGCCGGAGCTGGCCCGGGCGGTGCTGGACGCGGCGAAGGCCAGGCGTCAGGCCGCGGCCGGCACCCGGCGGCGCAGCGCGGTGCGGGGCGACGGCGAGAAGCGGCTGCGCGGCTACTCCGGCCCGGGCCCGGACCCGCGCGACCCGCAGCCGCTCGGGGCGGTGCTCGACAAGCTGGTCAAGGCGCGCGGCTGGCAGCAGCCGGCGGCCGAGGCGACCGTCTTCGGCGCATGGGAGAGGGTGGTCGGCCCGGAGGTCGCCCAGCACAGCCGCCCGGTCAAGCTGGAGAACGGCGAGCTGACCGTGGAGGCGCGTTCGACGGCGTGGGCGACCCAGCTCCGGTTGCTGGCCGGTTCGCTGCTCAAGCAGATCGCCAGCGAGGTGGGCCACAACGTGGTGCGCAAGCTGCACATCCACGGCCCGGCCGCGCCGTCGTGGTCGCGCGGCCCCCGGCGGGTACGCGGGCGCGGCCCGCGCGACACCTACGGCTGAGCGGGCGTCACACGTCCGCGTAGACGGCGAAGCCGCGATCCGCGCAGCGCCGGTAGAACGCGGCCAGCACGCTCAGCTCGGCGCAGGTGAAGTTCCACTGCGGCGGCTCGCCGCTGTCGTCGCGCAGCTTGTCCAGCCGGCTGTCCAGCCAGCGGAGCTGCTGCTCGGCCAGCCGACCGTCGCCGAGCAGCGCGCGCAGCACCTCGCTCACCGACTCGAACGTCACCGTCTCGCCGTAGGGCCGGTGCCGGGTGACGAACTTCTCCACGCCCTCGGCGATCCAGGCGCAGCCGTCCGGGTCGATCACCGGGTCCTCGTCCTCGGCCGCGTTCTCCGTGGCGTAGAGCACATTCTCCAGCCCGAGGATCAGGTCGACCAGTTCCGTGTAGGCGGTCGCCCGCACGGTGCCGGTCTTCGCGATCAGCTCGGCGAGCGCGGCGGTCGGCGCGGAGATGCGGGGCACGTCCACGATCTCGCCGAAGTCCACGAACTCGGCCGGCGCGACCGGATCGTAGAAGCGGCCGGTACGCGGCCAGTGCACCGCGACGTTGTCCAGCCCCATCTGCGTCACCTCTCACCAAGCGTCTGTCGGACCGTCTCCGCCGATGGTCCCCGGTCCGGGCGTGAAAGATCAAGACCGCAACGGCGGCGCCGCAAAAGGTACGGCACGTCGGGTTCCGCCGCGACCCCCGGTCACGGGCGGCGGTGGATCATGGGCCGGGGACCTCCGCCGCTCACGGTGGCCGGTGGCGCGGCACGGTGTCGCTGGCGTGTAGGGGGAGTCGCGGGCAGCGAGGTTCGTCCGGCTACGGCATTCTCAGCCGCCCTCAAGGGGTGCCGAGTGGCGGTTTGGTCGGCTGCGCACAGTAAGATTGGAGGCGAGACGAAAGACCCGACACGGAGCGACGGACATGGGCCCGCAGGGCCCTTGATCATTGTCCCACATCGGGTCCGAGCCGATCGCGATCCGCGGGCATCCGCGGCGCCCGGCGCGCACGATCCGTGACCCGGTGATCCCGGGGCGGTCCGGGCGGGCCGACGTCGCGTCCTGTCCGCCGAACCCGCGCCCCGCGCCCAGGCGCGGTCGGTGCGAGAAAGTGGCCGAGCGTGGCAGCGGAGGACAACAAGAAGTACGGTGCCGAGTCCATCACCGTGCTCGAGGGCCTGGAAGCGGTCCGGAAGCGGCCCGGTATGTACATCGGGTCCACCGGCGAACGCGGCCTGCACCACCTGGTGTGGGAGGTCGTCGACAACGCGGTGGACGAGGCGCTGGCCGGCTACTGCGACACCATCGACGTGGTGCTGCTGACCGACGGGGGCGTCCGGGTCACCGACAACGGCCGAGGCTTCCCGGTCGACCTGCACCCCAAGCTGAAGAAGCCGGGTGTCGAGGTCGCGCTGACCGTGCTGCACGCGGGCGGCAAGTTCGACGGCAAGGCGTACGCGGTCTCCGGCGGCCTGCACGGCGTCGGCGTCTCCGTGGTCAACGCGCTCTCCACCCGGATGGCCGTGGAGATCCACAAGGACGGCTTCGTCTGGCGGCAGCGCTACGACCACTCCAAGCCGACCCCGCTGGAGAAGGGCGAGTCGACTGACCGCACCGGCTCCGCGGTGTCCTTCTGGCCCGACCCGGACGTCTTCGAGACGGTCGACTTCGACTTCCACACCATCTACCGGCGCCTGCAGGAGATGGCCTTCCTCACCCGCGGCCTCACCATCCACCTGCTCGACGAGCGGGTGCCGGAGGACGAGGAGGGCAAGACCCGCGAGGTCACCTTCCACTACGACGGCGGCATCGCCGACTTCGTCCGGCACCTGAACGCCTCGAAGAGCCCGATCCACAAGACGGTGGTCGAGTTCGGTTCCGAGGAGACCGGCATGTCGGTCGAGATCGCCATGCAGTGGAACGAGTCCTACGGCGAGTCGGTCTACACCTTCGCCAACAACATCAACACCCACGAGGGCGGCACCCACGAGGAGGGCTTCCGGGCGGCGCTGACCAGCGTGGTCAACCGCTACGGCACGGAAAAGAAGCTGCTCAAGGGCGACGAGCGCCTCTCCGGGGAGGACATCCGTGAGGGCCTGGCCGCGATCATCTCGGTCAAGCTGACCGACCCGCAGTTCGAGGGGCAGACCAAGACCAAGCTGGGCAACACCCCGGTCAAGGGCTTCGTCCAGCGGGTCTGCAACGAGTCGCTCGTCGACTGGTTCGACCGCAACCCGGCCGAGGCCAAGACGATCATCACCAAGGCGTCCCAGGCCGCCCGCGCCCGCATCGCCGCCCAGCAGGCACGCAAGCTGGCCCGGCGCAAGTCGCTGCTGGAGTCCGGCTCGATGCCGGGCAAGCTGGCCGACTGCCAGTCGACCGACCCGCGGGAGTCCGAGGTCTTCATCGTCGAGGGTGACTCGGCCGGCGGCTCGGCGAAGCAGGGTCGCGACCCGCGCACCCAGGCCATCCTGCCCATCCGCGGCAAGATCCTCAACGTGGAGAAGGCCCGGATCGACCGGGTGCTCAAGAACAACGAGGTGCAGGCGCTGATCACCGCGCTCGGCACCGGCATCCACGACGACTTCGACATCGAGAAGCTGCGCTACCACAAGATCGTGCTGATGGCCGACGCCGACGTCGACGGCCAGCACATCCAGACGCTGCTGCTCACCCTGCTGTTCCGCTTCATGCGGCCGCTCGTCGAGCTGGGCCACGTCTACCTGGCCGCCCCGCCGCTCTACAAGATCAAGTGGAACAAGAAGGGCGACGACGCCCAGTACGCGTACTCGGACCGGGAACGCGACGGGCTGATCGCGCTGCGCCAGCAGAAGAAGGCCAACGCCAGGCCGGACGACATCCAGCGGTTCAAGGGTCTCGGTGAGATGAACTACCCCGAGCTCTGGGAGACCACGATGAACCCGGCGACGCGCACGCTGCGCCAGGTCACGCTCGACGACGCCGCCACCGCGGACGAGCTGTTCAGCGTGCTGATGGGCGAGGACGTCGAGGCACGCCGGTCGTTCATCCAGCGCAACGCCAAGGACGTGCGGTTCCTGGACATCTGACGGACGCGCGCCCGGGTCGGCCGGAGATCCACCGGCCGGCCCGGCGGTCCACAGAGTTATCCACAGTCTGGCCGCTTTCCACAGCCGTTATCCACAGCTAGATCACGACTCTGAGTCTGATAAGGGTTAACAGTGACCGATACTCCCGAGTCCACCCCGAACGAGCCGGAGACCCCGGAGACCCTGGCCGCGGTCGTCCAGCACGACCGGATCGAGCCGGTCGGCCTCGAGGTCGAGATGCAGCGCTCGTACCTCGACTACGCGATGAGCGTCATCGTCGGGCGCGCCCTGCCGGACGTCCGGGACGGGCTCAAGCCGGTCCACCGCAAGATCCTCTACGCCATGTTCGACTCCGGCTACCGGCCGGACCGCGGCTACGTGAAGTGCTCCCGCGTCGTCGGCGACGTGATGGGCCAGTTCCACCCGCACGGTGACTCGGCCATCTACGACGCGCTGGTCCGGATGGCGCAGCCGTGGTCGCTGCGCTACCCGCTCGTCGACGGCAACGGCAACTTCGGCTCGCCGGGCAACGACCCGGCCGCGGCCATGCGATACACCGAGTGCAAGCTCGACCCGCTCGCCATGGAGATGCTGCGGGACATCGACGAGGACACCGTCGACCTGCAGGACAACTACGACGGCCGGGCCAAGGAGCCCACCATCCTGCCGTCGCGCATCCCGAACCTGCTGATCAACGGCTCCGAGGGCATCGCGGTCGGCATGGCCACCAAGATCCCGCCGCACAACCTGCGCGAGATCGGCGCGGCGGTGCAGTGGTGCCTGGAGAACCCGGACGCCGACGAGGCGACCACGCTGGAAGCGCTGCTGGAGATCGTCAAGGGTCCGGACTTCCCGACCCACGGCCTGATCGTCGGCCAGCAGGCCATCCAGGACGCCTACCGGACCGGGCGCGGCTCGATCCGGATGCGCGCGGTGGTCGAGGTGGAGGAGGACAAGCGGGGCCGGCCGGCGCTCGTGGTCAGCGAGCTGCCCTACCAGGTCAACCCGGACAACCTCGCCGAGCGCATCGCCGAGCTGATCAAGGAGGGCAAGCTCGCCGGCATCGCCGACATCCGGGACGAGTCCTCCGGGCGTACCGGCATGCGGATCGTGCTGGTGCTCAAGCGCGACGCGGTCGCCAAGGTGGTGCTGAACAACCTCTACAAGCACACGCAGCTCCAGGAGACGTTCGGCGCCAACATGCTGGCGCTCGTCGACGGGGTGCCGCGCACGCTCAACCTGGCGCAGTTCATCCGCTACTACGTCGAGCACCAGATCGAGGTCATCCGCCGGCGGACCGCGTTCCGGCTGCGCAAGGCGGAGGAGCGGGCGCACATCCTGCGCGGTCTGTCCAAGGCGCTGGACGCCCTCGACGAGGTGATCGCGCTGATCCGGCGCTCGCCCACGGTGGAGGACGCGCGGCAGGGCCTGATCCGGCTGCTGGAGATCGACGAGGTCCAGGCGACCGCGATCCTGGACATGCAGCTGCGCCGCCTGGCCGCGCTGGAGCGGCAGCGGATCCTGGACGACCTGGCCAAGCTCGAGGTGGAGATCGCCGACCTCAAGGACATCCTGGCCAAGCCGGAGCGGCAGCGGAAGATCGTCTCCGACGAGCTGGGCGAGATCGTCGCCAAGTGGGGCGACGACCGGCGCACCAAAATCATCCCGTTCGACGGCGAGGTCTCGATGGAGGACCTCATCGCCCGCGAGGACGTGGTCGTGACGATCACCCGCACCGGGTACGCGAAGCGGACCAAGGTCGACCTCTACCGGTCGCAGCGCCGTGGCGGCAAGGGCGTGAGCGGGGCGACGCTCCGGCAGGACGACATCGTGAGCCACTTCTTCGTATGCTCTACCCACGACTGGATCCTGTTCTTCACGAACAAGGGTCGGGTCTACCGGGCGAAGGCGTACGAGCTTCCCGAGGCCAGTAGGGTGGCCAAGGGCCAGCACGTGGCCAATCTGCTCGCGTTCCAACCGGACGAGCAGATCGCGCAGATCATCGAAATCCCGAACTACCAGGTGGCGCCCTACCTGGTACTGGCCACGAAGAACGGCCTGGTGAAGAAGACACGGCTCGAGGAGTTCGACTCCAACCGGTCCGGCGGCATCATCGCGGTGAACCTGCGCGATGAGGACGAGCTGGTCGGCGCGGTCCTGGTGGCGCCGGAGGACGACCTGTTGCTGGTTTCCAAGAACGCGCAGGCGATCCGCTTCAACGCCACCGACGAGGCCCTGCGTCCGATGGGCCGGGCCACCTCGGGGGTGATCGGCATGCGCTTCAGCGGCGAGGACGAGCTGCTCGCCGTCGAGGTCGTGCGGGAGGGTCTGGACGTCCTGGTCGCGACGAACGGGGGCTACGCGAAACGTACCCCGATCGAGGAATACCCGGTCCAGGGCCGGGGAGGTAAGGGCGTGTTGACTGCCAAGATCACCGAGCGACGGGGTGGTCTGGTCGGCGCGGCCGTGATCGATCCGGAGGACGAGCTGTTCGCCATCACGAGCAACGGCGGCGTCATCCGGACTCCGGTGAAGCCTGTACGCCGTACGCGTGACCGGAACACAATGGGGGTCAAGCTGATGGACCTCCCGGACGGCGTGACTATCGTGGCGATTGCTCGCAATGCCGACGAGCCTGACGAACAGGACTAGTTGATGACGGAGACACAGGCGAAGTCGGGGAACAAGGGGACCTCGGCCACCCCGGTCGAGGAGGAATCCGCCCAGAGCGGCACACCAGCGACCGGCCGCGCGGCTGTGGGCCGGGCCACGGTCCCCGCCGACGCGCCTGCCCCGAAGTTCACCCGGGCCCCCGGCATGGCCCCGCCTCCCGACAAGCCGGGCGAGGACTCCGGATCCCGTGAGTCGACCGAGACCAAGGTCGACGCGCCGACCTCGGCCGACGGCCTGGCGGCCCCGGTCGCGGCGAAGCCCGCCACGAGCACACCGCCGACCAAGGCGACCGCGGCCGGCCGCGCGTCCACCGGCACGACAGGCACGCAGCCGCGCATCGGCGGCGGCCTGGGCACCGCGCCGAAGATGGCGCCGGAAGCCGCCCGCCCGACCGGCGGCGCCGGCACCGCCCAGGGCCGCCCCGCCAACGGCGGGGGCCTGCCGCCGGGCATCGGTGGAGCGGCGGCGGTCGGCGCCGCGCGCGTGGGCGAGGCGGTACGCGCCGCGCGTACCTCGGTCAGCTCGGCCGCCTCGCGCGGACCGCGCCGGGCCCGGCTGAACCTGAAGCGCATCGACCCGTGGTCCGTGATGAAGTTCGCATTCGCGGTCTCGGTGGTGCTCTTCATCGTGGTGGTCGTGGCCACCTCGGTGCTCTACCTCGCGCTCGACGCGATGGGGGTGTTCAAGAGCGTCAACGACAGCCTGACCGACCTGGTGAACGCCGGCGGCCAGAGCGGCGGCGGTGGCTTCCGCGTCACGGCCAAGGGCGTGATTCTGACGTCCGCGTTGATCGGCCTGGTCAACGTCGTGCTGTTCACCGCGCTGGCCACGCTGAGCGCGTTCGTCTACAACGTCTGCGCCGACCTGGTCGGCGGGATCGAGCTGACGCTCGCCGAACGGGACTGATTCGACGGCGCCGGGGCACCGCGTAAAGCGGTCGCCCCGGCGTCGCGCGTCCGGGTAGGTTCGTGGTGGCGACAGGGTGTTTCCGCCACGGGCCCCCCGATTTGGGCGCGCTGGCGACGATGGGTTAACCTTGCTCGTCGCTACGCGGGGCTATAGCTCAGTCGGTTAGAGCGCAGAGCTGATAACTCTGAGGTCGCTGGTTCGATTCCAGCTAGCCCCACCGCACATCGTCCGACGCCAGTCGAGCGCGAGGGGTCAAGCCCATGTTCAAGAAGCTCCTGATCCTTGCCGGCATCGTCGGCGTGGCCGCCGTCGTGGCCAAGAAGGTCAAGGCCTCGAACGACGAGCGCGCCCTGTGGCACGAGGCCACCACCGCACCCGACCTGCGCTGAGCGCGACCTCGGGCGGTCTCCGCCCGACACGGGGCCCTAGCTCAACTGGCAGAGCACTGCCTTTGCAAGGCAGGGGTTAGGGGTTCGAGTCCCCTGGGCTCCACCAGCACTTTCCCTGGTTGATCTCGAATCCGAGGTCGGGGTTCTCAGCTCGCGTGACGGCAGGCCGGGCAGGGCGCTCAGGGCTGGGCGATCATCCCGACGAACGCCACCTTGCTGTATTTCGAGCAGGTGTTTCCGGGTGGGGTGAACTCGAAGCGGATCCGGTTGACGCCGGTGAGGTCGATGCCGAGTTCCAAGGGCGTCGTGGTGATTCTCATCCGTTTCTGGGGCTTGTCGTCGAGCACGACGACGAAGGGCACAGGCGTCGTCGTCGGCGAGTCGTCGACCAGGGTCACCTTGCCGGCCAGTCGCTTGTACCTGCGGCCGAGTACGTACTCGACGCGAAGGGGCGGGTCCGGCTTACAGTCGATCATCGAGAGAACGATGGCCTCGTCGTACTCGATCGCCTCGACCGACACCGACTCGGTCGTCCATAAGTCGAATCCCGACGACCCGAAGTTGTCCGTGCTCGCCGGGGTGACGCGCGCGAACTGGAAGGCATCGGTCGATCGGGTGCTCGCGGGTGAGGTGGTGCCGTCGGCGCTCGGGGTGGCCGCCGACGATGTCGGGTTCCCGTCGGTGCCCGATGTCGCGCTCTGCCTCGACGTGGTCTCCGTGGCCGGTGTGGTGGGCACGGTCGCCCTCCCCATGCCGTAACCCGCTGCAAGACTCGCCAGGACCAGGGCGGCGACCGTGAGTGTGCCCAGCCACCTCAGTCTTATGTCGCCGGCCTGCCAGGTGTGGTGGCCGGCGACGCCGGCCACCGCGAGCACGCCGGCGAACAGCACCGTGAGGAGCAGCACGTTCCTGGTGGTGAAGAGCTGGACCAGGCCGAGGACCGAGGTCAGCAGACCCAGGATCCCGACAAGCGTCGAGTACGCGGCGCCGAGCCCTTTCGGCTGTGTGGTCGCCCTCGGTTCGATGTCCTTGGCCACGGAGTCCCCGATCGACGTCCGTCATGGTAGCGGGTCGTCGCTTCCGGTCGGCGTCCGAACGATCTTGGCCGTGCTCCTTGTAGGCAAGTAGCGACTTGCCTATCGTGGTCGGCGTGGGTGATCTGTACCAGGCGCTGGCCGACCACACCCGCCGCCTGATCCTCGACGAGCTGACCGAACGCGACGGTCAGACCCTGTTCGAGATCTGCGGCCGGTTGGCCACGCGCCACCGGGTCACCTCGTCCCGGCAGGCGATCTCCCAGCACCTCGACGTGCTGGAGGCCGCCGGCCTGGTCACCACGCGCCGGCAGGGCCGCTACAAGTTCCACCATCTCGACACCCGGCCGCTGCGTGCTGTCGCCGAGCGATGGCTCGGTGCCGAACCTCGACAGGAGACGCCATGAGGATCAACCTGACCAGCGTGTACGTCGACGACCAGGAGAAGGCGCTGCGCTTCTACACCGAGGTGCTGGGCTTCGTGGCGAAGACGGATGTGCCGACCGGCGAGCACCGCTGGTTGACAGTCGTCTCGCCGGACGCGCCGGACGGCGTCGAGCTGCTGCTGGAGCCCGACGCGCATCCGGCGGCCAAGGCGTTCAAGGAGGCGCTGGCGGGCGACGGCATCCCCCTGACGCAGTTCGCGGTGGACGACGTCGCGGCCGAGCACGAACGGCTGCGCGGTCTCGGGGTGCTGTTCACCCAGGAGCCTGTCGACATGGGCCCGGTGGCGACCGCGGTGTTCGACGACACCTGCGGCAACCTGATCCAGATCGCGCAGTACAAGTAGGGCGTCAGCCCAGTCGGTCGAGGAGGTCGCGGCTGCGGCTCACCACCAGCGCGGTCGCCTCGGCGTCGTACGACGGGAGCGAGCGGTCGGTGAACAGGTGCCGGTCGCCCGGGTAGACGAACAGCTCGCCGCGCTCCGGGCCGACGATCGACACCAGCTCACGGGCGGCGTCGACGTCGCCCTCCAGCCCGAAGAACGGGTCCCGCTCCATGCCGTGGACCTGCACCGCGACGCCGTCGGGCCAGGGGCCGATCGCCCACTCGCCGGTCACCGGCAGGCAGGCCTCGTAGAGCAGGGCGGCGCGGGCGCCGGGCCGGGTCTGGGCGAGCCGCTGGGCGATGGCCGCACCCCAGGAGACGCCGGCGTAGACGAGGTCGGGAGGCAGGTCGGCGGCGATCCGGTCGGCGCGTTCGTCGAGGGTGTCGCCGCCGATCCGCTTGGTGAGCGCCGAGCCCTCCTCGAGGCTGGCCGGCAGCTCGCCGTCGAACAGGTCGGGGACGTGCACGGTGTGCCCGCCGGCGCCGAGCGCGTCGGCGAGGGCGCGCACGCCGTCGGTACGCCCCTGCAGGTGGTGGAAGAGGAGGATCTCGGCCATCTCTAGACTCCTGACTGTCGGACCAGAATCATCGAACGAACCAGAATCTTAGAACGGTCGAGAAATGTCGGTCAATCAGCGGATCCCGGACTACGACCTCGACGACCTGCTCGTGGTCACCGCCCCGGAGCAGTTGAAGGCGCTCGCCGACCCGCTGCGCGGCACCCTCCTGGAGCTGCTCCTGGAGCGCGCGGCCACCGTGAACGAACTCGCCGCCGCCGTCGACCGGCCGAAGAGCAGCGTGGCCTACCACGTGAACCAACTGGTCGACGCCGGTCTGCTGCGGGTGGTGCGCACCCGCCGGGTCCGGGCGATCGAGGAGCGGTTCTACGGCCGCGTGGCCCGCACCTTCTACGTCGGCGCGCTCCACCGGCCGGAGGACAAGCAGACCGTCGCGCGGATCAACGGGCTCGCCGAGGCGGCGGCCGAGGCGGCCGCCGCGCACGCCGCCGACGAACTGCGGTGCACGCTGGTGCACGCCCGCATCCCGATCGAGGACGTACGCGAGTTCTGGACCGAGGTGCAGGCGCTGGCCCGACGGTTCGCGCAGATACCGCGCGCCGGCGACCAGGTGTACGGCTTCGCCGCCGGCCTCTACCCCACCGACGCGCCCACCCTGCCCGACCCGGACGCCCCCGCGCCCGACCCGCAGACCTGACCGTGAGCGCGATATGCCTCTCAGGCATAATTATGTCTCACAGGTATATCGCTCACTGCGAATCAGCCTATGAGCTGCGACGCGCCGGAGCCGCGACACGCCGACAGGTCTCCCGCCGGGGCAGCGCGGCCAGTCCCCCTGGCTCCCACCGCGAACCGCCGGCCAATCGGCGAGGCCGCCCGGGGCCGCGCCGAGGCGGTGGCCGGGAGCAGGCTAGCGTCGGAGCGTGAGCACCGGATCCCCCCGCGTCCTGCCCGCCGCCGGCGGCATCGACGAGGCCGCCGCCGTCCTGCGCGCCGGCGGGCTGGTCGCCTTCCCCACCGAGACGGTCTACGGGCTGGGTGCGAACGCGTTGGACGCCCGCGCCGCCGCGCGGATCTTCGAAGCGAAGGCCCGGCCCAGCTTCGACCCGCTGATCAGCCACCTGGCCGACGCCGCCGACCTGCCGGCGCTCGTCGGCGCGGTGCCGCCGGCCGTGGCCGCGCTCGTCGAGCGGTTCTGGCCCGGCCCGCTCACGCTGATCGTGGACCGGCCCGCCGCGATCCCGCCGATCGTCACCTCCGGCCTGGACACCATGGCGGTCCGGGTCCCCGACGAACCGGCCGCCCGGGCGCTGATCGCCGCCGCCGGGGTGCCGGTCGCCGCGCCGAGTGCCAACCGGTTCGGGCAGCTCAGCCCCACCCGGGCCGAGCACGTGGTGGCCGGGCTGGGCGGTGCGGTGGACGTGGTGCTCGACGGCGGGCCCACCCGCTGCGGCATCGAGTCGACGATCGTGGACGCGCGGGGCGAACGGCCGGTGGTGCTCCGGCTCGGCGCGCTGCCGGTGGAGGCGCTCGTCGAGGCGGTCGGGCCGGTCGAGGTACGCCAGGGCAGCTCCGGCCAGCCGGTCGCGCCCGGAACGCTTGCCGCGCACTATGCGCCGCGTACCCCGTTGCGGTTGGGCACGGCGGCCGAGCACGACGGCGGCCGGCGGGGATTCCTGGCCTTCCGGGAGCCACCGGCGGACGGCGACTGGGCGGCGGTGGAGGTGCTCTCGCCCGACGGCGACCTGACCGCGGCGGCGGCGCGGCTCTTCGACGCGCTGCACCGGCTCGACGCCGCCGGGGTGACCGCGATCGTCGCCGAGCCGGTGCCCGACGAAGGGGTCGGTCGGGCCGTCAACGACAGGCTGCGCCGGGCCGCCGCGACCTGGCACTGAGCGCCGATCAGGACGAGCCGGGCTGCGGCAGGCGGTCCACCAGCCTGGTCAACGCGCCGTTCGCGAACGTCGCGCCGAGCGCCGAGCCGGTGGCGATGGTCCAGCCCACCGGCCCCAGCGGGGTGCAGCCGAAGAACTGGCTGACCCCGGGTGTCTGCACCACCACGACGAGCACGCCCACCGACGCGGCGGTGGCCGCGAGCACGGTGGGGCTGGTGCCGCCGGCCAGCACGGTCTGACCGAGCTGGGTGCCGATCAGCGAGGCGAGCGCCACGGTGCCGGCCCGGCGTTGCGTACCGGTCCAGCGGGCCAGCGTCCAACCGGCGGTCGCGCCCAGCGTGGTCGCCGCCGCGCGCAGCCCGATCTCCCGGGTCATGGTCGCGCCGAGCGACGAGTCCGGCCCCTCCCGCAGCAGGTGGTCGGCGCGGTCCTCGGCCGGCGGCCGGACCGCGATGGCCAGCGCCGGCGCCAGGTCGGTGAGCAGGTTGACCAGCAGCAGTTGCCGCCCGGTCAGCGCGGACCGGCCCGTCGACGCGGCGCTCAGCACGCTGAACGCGATCTCACCGAGGTTGCCGCCGACCAGGATGCTCAGCGCGTGCCGGACCGACGACCACATGGCCCGCCCCTCGACCAGCGTGGCGATGATCGTCTCCAGCCGGTCGTCGGTGACCACCAGGTCGGCGGCGGCGCGGGCGGCCGGGGTGCCCCGTTGACCGAGCGCGATGCCGACGTCGGCGAGGCGGATCGCCGGTGCGTCGTTGGCGCCGTCACCGGTCATCGCCACCGTCCGGCCCCGACGCTGCAACGCCTGGATGATCCGCACCTTGTGCGCGGGCGTGCAACGGGCCACCACGTCGGTGGCCATCAGCCGCTCGGCGAGCGCCGCGTCGTCCAGGCGGTCCAGGTCGGTGGCGGTCACCACCCGCTGCTGCCCGTGATCGGGGCTGATCGTGGCGGCGATGGCCTCGGCGGTCGCCGGATGATCCCCGGTGATCATGACGGTGTGCACGCCGGCCTTCCGGATCCGCTCCACCGCCGGGCGGGCGCTCTCCCGCACCCCGTCCGCCAGCGTCAGGAAACCCACGAAGACCAGGCCGTCGACCTGCTCGTCGGTGACCGCGTCGGTGGCGACGCGGCACTCGGCCAGGGCGAGGATGCGGTGCCCGGCGCCGGCCCGGGCGGCAAGCATGGCCTGCACCTCGTCCCGGCCGGCCGCGTCCAACGGCCGGTCGCCCCCGGTGGTACGCCGGGACGCGCAACGCGGCAGCACCGACTCCGGCGCACCCTTCACGCTGAGCAGCGACCCGTCCGCGGTGCGCCCGACCGTGGCGCTGTAGCCCCTCGACGGCTCGAACGGCAGCCCGCCGGTCGCGGTCCACTCCACCGCCCCGGTGCGCTCGGTGACCCCGGCCGCGTTCGCGCCCCGGCGTACCGCCCGGTCGGTCTGCTGCGGCAACTCGTCCGGGTCGTCGGCGGCCGGGGTGGCCCGCAACGCCGCCGCCAGCGTCGACCGGAGCGCGTCGTCCAGGCGGTCCGCCGGTGCGTACCTGTCGTCGCCGGTGCCCACGCCGGCCAGCAGCAGCTTCCCCTCGGTGAGCGTGCCGGTCTTGTCGAAGCAGAGCACGTCCACCCGGCCCAGCGCCTCGATGGTGCGCGGGTTGCGGACCAGCGCGCCGTGCTCGGCCAACCGGCGCGCCGCCGCCAGTTGCGCGGCGCTGACCAGGAACGGCAGCCCCTCCGGCACCGACGCCACGGCCAGGTTCGCGGCGGTCGCCGCCGTCTCCGCCAGGGGTACGCCCCGGAGCAGTCCCGCCCCGGCCACCGCGATCGCCGACCCGGCCGCCAGCGGTACGGCGGAGCGGGTCAGCTTCCCGAGCCGCGCCTCCACCCCGCTCGCCGGCGGGGCCTGCCGGGCCAGGGCCAGGCTCCGGCCCGACTCCGTCTCCGCACCGGTGGCCACCACCACCGCGGTGCCGTGCCCGGCGGCGACGGTGGTGCCCTCGAAGAGCATCGAGTGCCGCTCGGCGATGGCCGCCGCCACCACCGGGTCCGGGTTCTTCGCCACCGGCAGCGACTCGCCGGTCAGCGACGACTCGTCGGCCTCCAGGCCGTCGGTGGTCAGCACGCGGCAGTCCGCCGGTACGGCGTCACCGGAACCGACGCTGATCACGTCGCCGGGCACCAGTTCCTCGGCGGGCACCACCCGTTCCGCGCCGTCGCGCCGGACCCGGGCGGTGATCGCCGAGCGGGACAGCAGTTCGGCCAGGGAGCGTTCGGTGTTGCGTTGGTGCACGGCGCCGATCAGCGCGGATCCGCCGACGAGGCCGCCGACCAGCGCCGCGTCGACGAGCGAGCCGAACGCGGCGGACAGCACCGCCCCGGCGGCCAGCACCGGGGTGAGCGGGTTCGACAGTTCGTCGACGAACGCGCGGAGCAGCCCGGCCGGCCCGTGCCCGTCGCCGGCCGCCGCGCCCCGCCGACGACCGGCCTCCTCGTCGGTCAGCCCGCCGGGACGGGTACCGAGCTGGTCCAGGACCGTCTCCACAGGCATCAGGTGCCAGGCGGTGAGCGCGGGTGTCGGGGTGCCGGTGCGGTCCGGCAGCCGACGGGCCCGGAAGACGCCGTGCGCGAACGCGACCGCGGCGGCGCCGTTCACCGCCGCCATGGTCCGGCCGGGGAGCTGCCGCCGCTCGGCGGTGAACGCGCCGAGCGCGCCGAGCCCGCTGCCGGCCATGGCGATGCGGATGTTCTGCCCGGTCATCCGGCGGGCCACCCCGGCGGCGTCGACGAGCAGGGCGGGGACCCGCAGGTCGTCGCCGACCAGCAGGTGCGCGCCCCACGGGGGCAGCTCGTCCGGCGCGGACACGCCGAGGCCGCAGTCGGCGGCGGCGAGCGCGGCTCGTTCCCCGGAGACCACCAGCACGACGGCGCCCTCGCGTTGCAGATCCCGGACCGCGTCGCCGAGCCGGTCGCCGCCCGGCACCCGGCGGTCGGCGACGTCGTACCGGCCGTCCTCGGCGCCGCCGATCACCAGCCGGAATCCGGCCCGCCGGACGGCGGACACCAGCGCGTCCACCCCGGGCGCGGGTTCCGGTTCCACCCGCAGCACGGCGGCGAGCCGGCCGCCCTCGGACAGCCCGAGCAGCCGACCCCCGTCGGCGCGCAGCCGCGCGCTGTCCGGGGTGTCCCCGGGATCCTCGGCGTCGAGACGGTCCAGCGGCCCGAGCCGCCAGCCGTCGTCGGACCGTACGGCGTCCGGGTCGGCCGGGTCGAACAACGCGAACGCGCGCGCCGCCACCTGCCTGGTCTCCGCTCCGGGCAGCGGGGCCAGGTCGGAGAGCACACCTCGGTCGGAGCCGAGCACCGCGGCGTCCAGCAGCACCGTGTCGATCCGGTCCAGCTCCCGCAGCACGCTGCGGTCCATGGCGATCACCCCGCGCCGGGCCAGCATCCGGCCGAGCTGTGCGGCGTACCCCTCGCGACCGCTGCCCGGCGCCTTGGGCAACGAGGAGAGCGCCAGCGCGGCGGCCCGCTTGCCCCCGGCGACCGGGATCGCCGCGGCGCCGGCCACCGCGCCGGCCGCGAGCATCCGCTGGACGTAGCGCTCCGCCGGCCCGTCCGGCACCGGGCAGGGCCGTTCGCCGTCCGGCACCCGCGCGACCGCCCGGTCCGGGTCGCCGGTCAGCTTCGGCTCGGCCCGGCTCCAGGCGGCGAGCTGGGCCCGCGCCTCACCCCACTGCACCACCCGCTGCGCGCCGTCGAGCACGATGCCGGCCCAACCGCCGGTGAGGCCCTGCACGACCGCCTCGGCGAGCGGGAACAGCACCTCGGCGCGCGGGTCGGCGCGCAGGCCACGATCGGCCAGCGCGTGTAGCTTCGGGTGCAGGTCGACGGCGTTGAGCAGGCCGGCCACCTCCCCGGGGACCGGTGTGAACGGCAGGATCCGGGTGGCCGCGGAGATGGTGAGACCGAGCGCGTCGGAGGCGAGCGCGCCGAGCGTACGCGGGGTGCGCGGGCCCTCCTCGGGTGGATGCGGCGGCGGGATCTCCGGGTCCGGCTCGTACGGGCAGACGCGCTCGGCGCGCGTCACGGTGTCGATCAGGTCGCGCAGCTTCGGCTTCGGCTCACCGGTCGCCACCACCACCCGGCCGGAGGGCGCGTTCACCCGTGCCCAGGTCACCCCCGGCACCGCCTCCAGCGCCGCCTCGACCTGCCGGGCGAGTCGGTCCCCGCCGTCCTGGCAGACGCCGTGCACCTCGATGTGGTGCCGGCCGTCACGCGACCACACCCGCCGCCGGGACAGGCCGGCCAGCCGGGCCAGGCGGGTGGCCGCGGAACCCACGGTCCCCGCCGCCTCGGTGACGCCGGTCGGCACGGCCGCGCCCGGCAGGGCCGACCCGACGGTACGGGCGACCCGCGCCACGGCGTCCGGCACGGCGGCCGGCGACAGCAGGAGACCGGCGAAGCCGTACGCCATCTCGCCTCCCGGATTCGTCCCGGCGGCCCGACTTCCCGGCGCGACGTCCGTTATGCCCCCGCGGCGGGGGAAGTTTCCCCCGCTGCCCGGGGCATGGACGCCGGGGGCGGTGGAATGCCGGTGGGGTCGATGCGTCGTCGTTACCGGGGAGGCAGGGATGAGCACGCTGACGCGACACCTGAGCGGAGCACGGGAGACGGTCCGGGCGTACAGCCGGCGGGTGGACGTCCCGCTGCTGGGCGAGGTGGCCGTGCCGCCGCCGGACAAGCTGGCCTACTACGCCGGCGTCGGGGTGCTCGCCGCGTTGCAGGTCATCGAGTGGCCGCTCGCCCTGGTCATCACCGCCGGGCACGTCCTCGCCGACCAGCATGCCTCCGGCCTGGCGAAGGGCATCGGCGAGGCGTTGGAGACCGCCTGACGAGACCGGGCCCACAGTTGACCTCAACCACGGTTGAGGAACCAGGCTGGAGCCCATGACGATCGTCGCCACCGCACCCGGGACCTCCGCCGACGGCCTGTGGTCGCCGGGCCTGCGGGCCATGACCGTGGGCAGCGTCGCCCTGGTGTCGCTGCTCGCGTTCGAGGCCCTCGCGGTGGGCACGGCCATGCCGACGGTGGCACGCAGCCTGGACGGCCTCGGCCTGTACGCGCTGGCGTTCGGTGGCCCGTTCGCCTCCGGCGTGGTGGCGATGGTGGCCTCCGGCATCTGGTGCGACGCGCGAGGCCCTCGCCCGGCCATGTGGCACGGCGTGGCCTGGTTCGTCGTCGGGCTGGCGCTGGCGGGCGCCGCCACCGGCATGGGTGTGCTGGTCGCCGGCCGGGTGGTGCAGGGCTTCGGCTCGGGGCTGCTGTCGGTGGCGCTCTACGTGATCGTCGGGCACGCGTACCCGGAGCGGCTGCGGCGGCGGATGTTCGCCGCGTTCGCGGCGGCCTGGGTGGTGCCGTCGCTGGTCGGGCCGGCGCTGGCCGGCCTGATCGTGGAGTACCTGGGTTGGCGCTGGGTGTTCCTCGCGGTGCCGGCTGTCGCGGTGCCGGCGGTGCTGCTGATCCAGCCGGGACTGCGGTCACTGGCCGGCACCGTGCCGACCCGCCCACCGGCCGGGGCGCTGGCCCGGGTGGGCTGGGCCTGCGGGGCCGGGGCGAGCGCCGCACTGTTGCACCACGGGGGGCAGCAGCGCGGCGCGCTCGCCGCCGGCTTCGTCGCCGCGGCGCTGGCCGGGTTGCTCGTCTGCGTACCCCGGTTGTTGCCGCCGGGGTTCCTGCGGGCGGCGCGCGGGCTGCCGACGGTGATCGGCCTGCGTGGCCTGGCGTCGGCGGCGTTCGTCGGCGCGGAGGTGGTGATCCCGCTGATGCTCTCCAGGGAGCGCGGCTTCTCGCCCACCGGCGCCGGGCTGGTGCTGACCGTCGGGGCGCTCTCCTGGTCGGCGGGTTCGTGGATCCAGGGCCGGATCGCCGCGCCCCGCTCCGCAGCCACCCCGCCCCGGGCCGGGCTGGCCTGCATCGCCGCCGGCACAGCGGGCGTCGCGTCGGCGCTGCTGCCGGGGATCCCGGTGGCGCCGGCGGTGTTCGCCTGGGCGGTCGCCGGCCTGGGCATGGGCCTGCTCTACCCGTCGCTGTCGGTACTGACGCTGGAGTTGTCCGCCCCGGCCGAGCAGGGCCGGAACTCCTCGGCGTTGCAGTTGGGTGACTCGCTGGCGGCCGCCACCGTGCTGGCGTTGACCGGGGCGGTGCTGGCCGGCGGCGGTTCGCCCGGCCCGGCGAGCTACGCGGCCACGCTTGCGGTGGCGGCCGGGTGCGGCCTGCTCGGCCTGCTGCTCGCCGGCCGGGTGGTGCTCCGGCCGGCGGGGTGACGGCGGCGTGGCGTGCCAGGAGGCGAGCGTTTCACGCAGCGTGACGCGATCGGAAGAAGGCACCACTTTTCGACGTCATGCCTCTCAGTCATATTTATGCCTCAGAGGTATAAGGACGAAAAGCAGACCCTTCTTCGGAGCGGGCCGGCCCTCGCGTCGTCCCAGGTCGCGACCTGCTCGGCGCGACTCGCCGCCTTGGGGTGCCTCCGCATTCGGCCGAGCCGGCGGCCCGTTTCCGCGCGGGCGGTCACGATCCCTCCCGGTGCTCCGTCCTTGTCGGGCCGGACTCGACCGGCCCGGGAACCTGATTCGCGTGGAGCGGGCGGCCACGCGGCGACCGAGCGGGAGGATGGGGCGATGCGGGTCTTGGTGACCGGGGCGACCGGGCGGCTCGGGCGGGTGGCGGTGCCGCGACTGCGGGACGAGGGATTCACGCTGCGGGCGGTGAGCCGCCGGCCCGGTGCCGGCGAGGGTGTCGAGTGGATGACCGCCGACCTGGCCAGCGGCGCCGGACTGGCCGAGGTGGTCGCGGGGATGGACGCGATCCTGCACCTGGCCTCCTCGCCGAAGCGGCACACCCACGAGATCGACGTGCTCGGCACCCGCCGGCTGACCGTGGCCGCCGGGCACGCCGGGGTCCGGCACCTGGTGTACGTCTCGATCGTCGGCGTGGACCGGGTGCCGCTCGGTTACTACCGGCACAAGCTCGCCGCGGAACAGGTGGTCGCCGCCGGCGAGGTGCCGTGGAGCGTGCTGCGGGCGACCCAGTTCCCCGGGTTCCTGGCGGAGTTGCTGGCCGGCGCGAGTCGGTTGGGCCCGGTGGTCGGGGACCCGGCGGTGCTCGCCCAGCCGGTCGACCCCGGCGAGGTGGCCGACCGGCTCGCGGTGCTGCTGCGCGCCGGCCCGTCGCACCGGGTGGAGGACTTCGGCGGCCCCGAGGTGCTTCGTTTCGACGAGGCCGCCCGAGCCTGGCTGGCGGCCCGCCGGTCCCGCCGGCCGCTGCTGCCGGTCCGGATCCCGGGGCGGCTCGGCCGCGAGTTGCGCGCCGGCGCCCTGACCACGACCGCCACCCCGACCGGCACCCGCACCTGGGCGGACCACCTGGCGGAGAAAGGCCGGGCCCCCGCTTAACGGATTCGGTAGAGGAAGGGGCCCCTCCTAACCGGGCGGCGAGCGGGCGGCCGGCGCAGGTGCGAGGATCGCACCCGTGATGGGAACGCTGAAGACGGAGCCGGCCCGGGTCCGGCTGGACCTGTTGGCACCGCCGGTCGCCGCGGCCGTGGAGCGCTGGCCGGACGAGGCGCCTGTCGACGTGGACGAGGTGCTCGTCGCCCCGATCGACGCCGAGCTGGCCGACACCGCCGCCTTCTGCGCTGCGTACGAGGTGGGGTTGGACGAGTCGGCCAACTGCGTGGTGGTCGCCGGCAAGCGGGGCGGCGAGACCCGCTACGCCGCCTGCATCGTGCTCGCCACCACCCGCGCCGACGTGAACGGCGTGGTCCGCAAGCTGCTCGACGTCCGCAAGGCGAGCTTCGCGCCGATGGCCGAGGCGGTGGAGCTGACCGGCATGGAATACGGCGGGATCACCCCGATCGGGCTGCCCGAGGAGTGGCCGATCCTGGTCGACTCACGGGTGATCGCCACACCACACGTGATCATCGGATCGGGCGTACGCCACAGCAAGATCGCCCTGCCCGGGCCGGCGCTCGGCGCGCTGCCCGGGGCGAGGGTGGTCGAGGATCTGGCCAGGCCGGCCTAGCGCCTCATCCGCATCGATCTTGTTCCACGTGAAACATCAGCCGGCCGCCTCCCGCTGGGCCACCTCGCGAAGCGCGGCGAGCATCGTCTCCGGCTCCTGGGCGCCGGTGACCGCGTACTTCCCGGCCAGCACGAAGGTCGGGACGCTGGAGACGCCGAGCTGGTGCGCGGCGGTCAGTTCGGCGGCCACCTCGCGGCGGCCGAGGTTCGACTCCAGATAACCGCGCGCCTCGGTCTCGTCCAGCCCGACCTCGGCGGCGAGCGCGACAAGCGCGTCGATCGATCCGACGTCGAGACCGTCGGCGAAGTGCGCCCGGTAGAGCCGCTCGACCATCTCGTCGGCGCGCCCCCGCTCGGCGGCGAACCGCACCAGCCGGTGCGCGTCGAACGTGTTCGCCGCCACCGCCCGGTCGAAGCGCAGGTCGAGGCCCACGCCGGCGGCGATCCCGGAGACGTGGGCGGCCATCTGGTCGGCCTTGTCCCGGCCGCCGAACTTGTCGCCAAGCGCGTCGAGCAACGGCCTCGGCTCGGTGACCGGCGTCGGGTCGAGCTGGAACGGCCGGTACCGGACGGTCACCTTGCCGTCGTACGACTCGATGGCCTGCTCCAGGCGGCGCTTGCCGATCCAGCACCAGGGGCAGGCGACGTCGGCGTAGATCTCGATCTCCATGACCAGCGACAACCCGCAGGTCAGGCGATCTGTTCCCGAACCTGTCGCTTGAGCCGGGCCAGGATGGCGGTGCCGCCGCGGACCCGGAGCGGGCTGATCGCCTGGGCCAGGCCCATCCGCTGGTAGAGGTCGTCCGGCACGGCCAGCACCTCCTCGGCGCTCGCGCCGGCCAGCCCGTCGGCGAGGATGCCGGCGAACGCCCGGGTGGTCGGCGCCTCAGGCGGGCAGTCGAAGACCGTGCTCACGGTCTTGTCGGCGTTCACCTCGGCGCGCAGGAAGAACGCGGTCTGGCACTCGGGGACCTGCTCCAGCGCCTCCCGGTCGACGCCCTCCGGCAGGGGCGGGATCACGTCGGCGAACTCCAGCAACATCTCCAGCACGACGTCGCGCGGGGCGGCGGCGAACTCGTCGACGATCTCGGCGAGCTTGGTCGGCATCTCGGGCATGCGTCGAGGCTAGCCGTCCCGTCCGCACCACCCGGCGCTGGTGGTGAGAAGGGGCCCCTTCTCTACCTGAGGCGTTAAGAAGGGGCCCCGCCTTTCACGAGTTGGGCGCGGCCTGACTGATGTCGCTGAGCGCCGACCGGGGGTCCATCCGGATGGCCAGGTCGCCCAGGGAGACGATGCCAACCAGCTTTCGCTCGTTGTCGCAGACCAGCACCCGCCGGATGTTGCGCTCACGCATCAACGCGGCCGCCTCGCTCGCCGTGCAGTGCTGTTCGATCATGACGACCTCACGGGTGATGATCGACCCGATCGTGGTGGTGCCCGGGTCGGCCCGCTCGGCCACCGCCCGCACCACGATGTCGCGGTCGGTCAGCACACCGGCGAGCGTGGCGCCGTCGGTGACCACCACGTCGCCGATGTCGGACTCCTTCATCACCCGGGCCGCCTCGTCCAACGGGGTCTCCGCCGGAAGATAGACCACCTGCTTGGTCATCACGTCGTTGACGCGGTACATGAGAGCCTCCGAAACGCCTCGGTCGATCCTTCTGCGGTACCCGGTGGCGCAATCGCTACACCCGGTTGCGGCGCGTCGCGCCCACCTCGTCGAGCAGTCGTGCCACGGCGTCCGCCACGGACAGTTCGGTCCGCTCGCCGCCGGCCCGGTCACGCAGCTCGACGTACCCGTCGGCGAGCCGGCGGCCGACCACGACGGCGCGCGGGATGCCGATCAGCTCGACGTCGGTGAACTTCACCCCGGCGGAGACGTGGGAACGGTCGTCGACGAGCACCCGCAGACCCGCGGCGGAGAGGCGACCGCCGAGTTCCAGCGCCGCGTCGAGCTGCGGCCCCTTCCCGGCCGACACCACGTGTACGTCGCACGGCGCGACCTCGGCCGGCCAGACCAGCCCCCGGTCGTCGTGGTGCTGCTCGGCCACGGCGGCGACCGCCCGGGACACCCCGATGCCGTAGCAGCCCATGGTCGGCCGGACCGGCTTGCCCTCGGGGCCGAGCACGTCGACCACGAACGCGTCGGTGTAGCGCCGGCCGAGCTGGAAGATGTGGCCCACCTCGATGCCGCGCCGCAGGGTCAGCTCGCCGTCGCCGCAGGCCGAGCAGGGGTCGCCCGGGCGCACCTCGGCGGCCTCGATGGTGCCGTCGGGCACGAAGTCGCGCCCGCACACCACGTCGGTGGCGTGCCGCCCCGGCTCGTTGGCGCCGGTCAACCAGGCGCTGCCGGTGACCACCCGGGGATCGACCAGATAGCGGACCCCGTGCTTGGCCAGGACCTGCGGCCCGAGATAGCCGCGGACCAGCTCCGGGTGCGCGGCCCAGTCGTCGAACACGGCCACGGTGGCCGGGGCGAGCACCGCCCCGACCCGCTTCAGGTCCACCTCGCGGTCGCCCGGCAGGCCGACGACGAGCAGCTCGGCCCGCTCCGCGCCCGGCTGCCGGACGGTCAGCACCACGTTCTTCAACGTGTCGGCGGCGGTCCAGCCGGTGCGGCCGGCGAGCGCGCGCCCGTTGGCCAGGTCGACCAGGGACGCGATGGTCGGCGTCTCCGGGGTGTCGTGCACCTCGACCGGCGGGTGCGCGTCCGGGTCACCGGCGGCCGGCGCGCCGGTCACCACCGCCTCGGTGTTGGCCGCGTAGTCGCAACGGGTGCATCCGACGTAGGTGTCCTCACCGACCGGCGTGGCGGCCAGGAACTCCTCCGACGCCGAGCCACCCATCGCGCCGGACATCGCGCGCACCACGGTGAAGTCCAGCCCGAGCCGGGTGAAGATCCGACGGTACGCCTCCCGGTGCCTGTCGTAGGCGGCCTGAAGACCGGTGGCGTCCAGGTCGAAGGAGTAGGCGTCCTTCATCAGGAACTCGCGTCCACGCAGCAGGCCGGCCCGGGGACGCGCCTCGTCCCGGAACTTCGTCTGGATCTGGAACAGCGTCACCGGGAAGTCCCGGTACGACGTGAACACGTCCTTTACCAGCAGCGCGGCCAACTCCTCGTGGGTCGGCGCGAGCAGGTGCTCGGCGCCCTTCCGGTCGGCCAGGGTGAAGATGTCGTCGCCGTACTCGGTCCACCGCCCGCTGGTCCGGTAGGGCTCCGCCGGCAGCAGCGCCGGGAAGTGCACCTCCTGGTCGCCGATCGCGGTCATCTCGTCCCGGACGATCGCGGTGATCCGGTCCAGCACCAGCTTGCCCAGCGGCAGCCAGGTGTAGCCGCCCGGCGCGGCGCGACGCACGTAGCCGGCGCGGAGCAGCAGCCGGTGGCTCGGCACCTCCGCGTCGGCCGGGTCCTCGCGCAGGGTCCGGAGCAGCAGAGTGGACACGCGTAGCAACATGGGCGCAGCGTACGGCGACGACCGGCGCGCGGGCGATCCGTTTCGGCCTTCCCGGGGTATGACTGTCGTATGGAAGATCGTCCCCGGTTCTCGTTGACGTCCACCGTCCTCGACGCGCCGTCCGCTCAGGAACTCGCCGTCTTCTACGAGCGGCTGCTGGACTGGCCCAGACGCGAGGACGAGCACGACTGGGTGGTGCTGGCCCCGCCGGACGGCGGCGCCACGCTGGCGTTCCAGGACGAGCCGGCGTACGTCCGTCCGGTGTGGCCCGCCGGGCCGGGTGATCCGCCGATGATGCTCCACCTGGACATCAAGGTGGACGACCTCGACGTGGCCTCGGCGTACGCGGTGTCGCTCGGGGCGACGGTGGCCGAATACCAGCCCCAGGACGACGTACGCGTCCACCTCGACCCGGTCGGCCACCCGTTCTGCCTCTACCTCTGACCGATCACCCGGATCTCACAACGGACCCCGCCCACCTTGGCGAGTCGGGCGTCACCGGTGACCAGGGGGCAGGCCGACGTCTCCGCCGCCGCGACGTAGGCCGCGTCGTAGGCGGAGAGGTTTCCTCGGAGCTGCCACATCCGCTCGACAACCATGGCGGCCGGGATCTCGTCGATGACCAGCCATTGCAGGGCATCGACGGCTTCCTGCGCCCGTGCGGCCGCCAGCTTTCGGCCCAACGCCTTACCCCTGATCACCGACATGACCTCGATCAACAGGTGACCCGGCGCTGCCCAGTGCGGGTCAGCCATCAGCTCGGATCGTGCGGCGTCGCCCATCGGACCGTCGTCCACGAGGGCGTCGGCAAGGGCGGACGCGTCCACCACGATCATGCGGCGTCGCCCCGGCTCTCGCGCCGGCTCCGCTCGCTTCCGCGATCGTCGGCCAGGTCGGCCGCGCTCTCCCCGGGCAACGACCGCGTGCCGTCGGACCGCCCGCCGAAGCCGTCAAGGATCGCGGCGTTACGCAGCCGTCGGGCCTGGGTCTCCACCAACTCCAGCAGGTATGCCTGGAGCGACTGACCACGTGCCCTGGCCTCGGCGGCGAGCGCGTTCCGCACGTCTTCCGGCACATCCCGGATCTGCAGCGCAACCATGCATTCATTCTGCATGCAAACCCGATGGCGCGGGGTCCGTGGCGTTAGGCTGCCAGGGTGACCGCCACCCCGTCGGCTCGCGCAGTGAGCCAGTACGCGACGACGACAGGCAACCTCACCGCCCGGATGGCGCTGCACGCCCACGGCACCAACCCGCAGGGCTGGTTCGCCTGGCTCGGAACGCGGCTGCCGCTGGTCGGGGACGTGCTGGAGGTGGGTGCCGGCACCGGCGAGCTGTGGCGACGGGTGGACCGTCCGGCGAGCGGGCTCCGGCTCACCCTCACCGACTTCTCGCCCGCGATGTGCGACCGGCTGCGCGAGGTGCCCGGCGCGCGGGTGCAGCGCTGCGACGCCGCCCGCCTGCCGTACGCCGACGCCGCATTCGACGCGGTCATCGCCAACCACATGCTCTACCACCTGGACGACCCGGACGCGGCGCTGGCGGAGTTCGCGCGGGTGCTGCGCCCCGGCGGGCGGCTCGCCGTCGCCGTGAACGGCCGGGACCACCTCGCCGAGCTGGACGCGCTCGGCCCGGTCATCGACCGGCCCGACATGGCTGTCGGCTCCCACCTGAACGGCGTCACCGCCGAGACCGCGCCGGCCCGGGTCGCGGCCCACTTCACCGACGTGACTGTCGAGCGCTATCCCGACGAGCTGGCGGTGCCCACCGTGGCACCGGTCCTCGCCTACGTCGCCAGCATGGTCGGCCCGCTCACCGCCGCACAGGAGTCGGCCGCCCGGGACGTGGTCCAGGCCCGCATCGAGGCGGACGGCGCCTTCCGGGTACGCAAGCACACGGTGCTGGTCAGCGCGGTGCGCGACAGCCGTTGACCCGGACGAAGGCGCGCCAGGCGTCGGGGGTGAAGGTGAGGACCGGTCCGGCCGGATCCTTGCTGTCGCGCACCCCGACCACGCCGACCAGATTGTCGGCCACCTCGACGCACTCGCTCTGGCCGCTGCGCGTGGACTTGTGCCAGATCGCGCCGGTCAGTTCCATGACCCGACCACTTCCTTCATCAGCTCGATCGACTGGCGGCGAGACAGTGCCTCACTCCGGACGCTTTCCCACCTGGACAGCAGAATAGCCACACCTTCATCGTTGTCGATCACCGTTCCGCCGAGCTGATTCTCGAGGTAGCCGATCCAGCCCCCGTCTCCGCCGCGCGCGAGCGTGAACGGCCCGGTCAGTCCGATGTGCAGACTGACGTCAGCGGGAACCACATGAACGGCTACGTGGGGCAGCCCGCTCGCGTCGATCAGGTGCGTGACCTGGTGGCTCATCACGCCGCGGAAGGACTCGTCCGCCCGGCGCAGCACCGCTTCCTCGATCACCGCGACGAACTTGGGTGGATCAGGGCGGGTGAGCACGGACTGCCGGTCGAGCCGGACCGCCAAGCGTCGATCAGCTTCCTCGGTGCCGAGCATGTCATCGGTCTGAATCATCGCCCGGGCATAGCTGTCGGTCTGCAACAGACCCGGGATGAGGCTCGGCTGATAACAACGTAACTGCTGGGCCTGGCGTTCGGCTTCCAGCCAGGGGCGGAACCAGCTCGGCTGGCCGTCACGCTCGGCGAGCTTGAGCAGCGAGGTCAGCAAGCCGCCGGTGCCCAGCACGTCGTCCGCCCGCTTCAGGAAGAACCGGTCCAACGGCCGCTGGCCCAGCTCCACGGCCGACACCTGCGAGTTGGAGAAGTGCACAAGCCTCCCGAACTCCTCCTGGCTCAGCTCGGCCTTGAGTCGCAGACGCCGCAGTTGTGCCCGGATCAGCTCGGCTGTCGGCTCGTTCTCCACCCGGTCTCCTCGGACATCCGCTGAGTTCCCCGCCCGTTCCGGGACTGACCCCGACAACTTCCGAGCGTAGCCGTGGCCTCAGCAGACTGTCACGCATGAACCTTCCCGTGCCACGGCTCGGGCCGTACCCGAACCGGCCCCACCCCTACCCGCCCGACCACCCGGCGCATATGCCGATCCGGCCGTTGTGGCTCTGCCGTGCCTGCGGCGCACCGTGGCCCTGCGCGCAGGCCCGCCTGCTGCTCAAGGTCGAGTACGCCGACCACCCGGTCGACCTGGCCGTCTACCTCTCCGGGCTCTACCACGAGGCGACCCACGACCTGTTCCGGCTCAATCCGCACGACGGTCCGACCCCACGCGATCTGTTCGACCGGTTCGTCGGCTGGGGCCCCTACCGACGCGGGCTCGCCGGGCCGGGCTGACCGTCGCGCACGGTGTCGACGGATTCCGTCGATAGGATTCGTCGCGATGGCTGCGCGCAGACACGTGGTGTCCGGGGACTTCGACCTGACGATGGACGAACTGCGCGTGGTGGCGCGTTACGTGCTCCGGCACGCGGAGGACGTCCTGCCGGTCTTCGAGCGGGCCGTAGCCGACGATCCGCGTCCCCGCGCGGCGATCGAGGCGGCCCGGACGTTCGCCGACGGCGCCGACCGGACGAAGCTGCAACGGGTCGCGTCGGTCGACGCGCACCGGGCGGCCCGGTCCGCGCCCGACGAGGCGGCCCGCCTGGCCGCGCGATCCGCCGGTGACGCGGCCGCGGCGGCGTACCTCCATCCCCTCGCCCAGGCCAGCCAGGTCGGCCACATCCTGCGGGCCGCCGCGAGCGCGGCGCGGATCGGGGAGTTGGCGGCGGGCGGCGACCCGGCGGTCGGTGACGCGCTGCTGGACCGCTCGCGACGGCTCGCCGACCCGGTGCTCCTCGACGTGCTCCGCCGCTACCCGCCGGTGACCGGTGGCAGCAGTCGGGTCGCCCGGCTGATGAGCACCCTGGACGACGCGCTGCGGCGAACGCTTCCCGTGGACGAGGAGGACTCGTGATCCTGCCGAAGGTGCGGGACCCGCGCCTCATCACGATCCGTCGGGGCGGGACGCTCACCGACGACGACCACCGGCTGCTCGCGCTCTGGGCCGCCACCTGCGCCGAGCACGTCCTGCACCTGTTCGAGGCGGTCCGGCCCGACGATCCGCGTCCGCGTGAGGCGATCGCGCACATCCGGGCCTGGGTGCGGGGCGAGGTCACCATGATGGTGTCCCGCGCGGCGGGCGGGCACGCCATGGGCGCGGCCCGGGACCTGCGCGGGGCGGCGCGCCATGCCGCGTACGCCGCCGGCCAGGCCGGCGCGGTGGCCCACGTCGCCGCGCACGAACTCGGCGCCGCCGCGTACGCCATCAAGGCGGTACGGGCGGCGGCGCCGGACGGTCGGGGCGACGAGGCGGGGCGGGCCGAGTGCCGCTGGCAGCGCGACCGGCTCCCGCCGGAGATCCGTGAGCTGGTCCTCGACGACCAGCGGCTACGCAACGACATCTGCTGGTCGGCGTTCGACTGTTGAGCCGGGGAAAACCGACAGCCGGCGACGGCAACCATCGTGCGGCGAGGTGACGTCTGGAGGGGCATCAACAGACGCACCACTGACCCGAAGGATCGGCTCGTGTGGACCCTCTCCTGAGTGAGTTCGACTCGTTCGTGCGCACCCGCACACCGGCGCTCCTGCGCTCGGCCTACCTGCTCACCGGCGACCAGCACCTGGCCGAGGATCTCGTCCAGTCCGCGCTGGCCCGTACCCACCGCTCGTGGAGCCGGCTGCACGACAGCGGCAACGCGGAGGCGTACACCCGAAAGATCATGTATCACCTGCAGACCGAGCCGACTCCGATGTCGGAGACGGCCATCCTCGACCTGGACACCGGCACGTACACCCGGATCGCCGGGCTCAAGGGCTGCCACCCGCTGTGGTCGGCCGACGGCAAGGTCCTCGCCTACGCGGACGGGGAGGGTCGGGTGGCGGTGAACCGCCCGGACGGGTCGGCGGAGAAGATGATCCCCGGCGTCAGTGTGTCGGGCGGCCGTCCGTCCTTCGACGTCGCGAGCATCTCCCCGGACGGGTCTCGGCTGGCGCTCCTGCTGCGGAAGCCGGACGAGCCGGCCGGTGACGTGGCACGGGAACTAGACGCGAACGCGGTGATCGACACCCGCACCGGCCGGCAGGTCGACCTGCCGCTCGACGGCCGGACGCTGCTCCAGGCCTGGTTCGGGGCCGACGGCAGGCTGGTGGCCCGGGTGAGCGCCAGTGACCACAACGTGCTCGTGCTGATCGGCGCGGACGGCCGCAAGGTCAGCGAGATCCGGGAGCCGGCAATGCTGAAGGACCAGCAGATTCTTCAGGTCGTCGGCTGACGATCGACCGCGTGGGCGGGCCGCCGGGAGGTGGCCCGCCCCGCGGCCGTTCAGCGAAGCACGGTGATCGCGGCGTCCGCGCCGACGTGCTTCCACGGCACCAGCACCACGGTCCCGTCCCGTTCCAGCACCGTCGCGCCGCTGCCCTCGGTGCCGGCCGACCTCGGGCCCCCCGCCAGCACCGACACCTTCCCGGAGGCCCGGTCGATCCGGACCAGCCGCGGCGCGAGATCCCGCCGGTCGCCGACCTCCCAGGCGAGCAGGCCGGCGTCGTCGACGCGGATCAGCTCGACCTCGCTGTCGGTGTGCCCGGCCGAGACCCAGCGCCGCTTCCCGGTGGCCAGGTCGATCGCCACCACCTGGTTGGCCTGGCGCATCTTCCCGGCCACGGTCGCCGCCTCGGTGGGCAGGTAGAGCGTGTCGGCGTCGGCCAGGTGGGGCCGCACGGCCGGGCCCTCGACCGAGTTGGAACGGTTGACCGGCAGGTCGCTGAACCGCGTACCGTCGACGGGGTTGCCGAACGTGGCCCGCGGCTTCCCGGCGGCGTCCCGCACGGCGAACGTCGCGTCGTTCAGACCGGGCAGGCTGACCAGCGGGTCGACGCTGAGCACGCCGGCGCTCGCGGTGGGCAGCCGCTGCTGCCAGCGCGCCTTTCCGGTGGTCGGGTCCAGGCCGAGCAGCGCGCCCCGGTCGCCGTCGCAGCGCACGGTGACCACGGCCAGGTCGCCTGCGGCCCGGGTGTCGGCGAGCCGGCAGTCCCGCCCCGGCAGCAGCCGGTCGGCGTCGGTCTGCCACAGCCGCCGGCCGTCGGCCAGCGCGTAGCCGAGGATCCGCTGGTCGGCGCGGACGACCGCCTGGTCGCCGGCCACCGACAGGTCCGGCGCGGCGAGCGTATCCCGCCCCTCCCGACGCTCGGCGGGAAACGTGGCCTGCCAGGACCGGACGCCGGTGGCGGCGTCGAAGCCGACGAGCGTGTCGCAGGAGTCGGCGGAGCCGAGCGCCACGACGCCGCGTCCCTCGGTCAGGGTCTGCGCCGCGCCGCACAGAGAGCTGCCCTGCGGCGCGGGCACGCCCCACGCCTGCCCGCCGTCGCCGAGCCGGTAGGCGATGACGCCGTCGGGCTGGGCCCGGACCACCGCGTCGCCGACCAGCCAGGCGCCGAACATGTCCTGCCCGTCGAACGTCTTCAGGCCGTTGCGCTGCCGCTCCGGGAAGTCGAGCACCCACGCGGCGCGCAGCTTCCGCCCGCCCTCGTCACCGCCGCCGACCAACCGCGACACGGCGTAGGCGGTGCCGGCGGCGACCGCCAGCACGGCCACCAGGCCGCCGGCGGCGAGCAGCGCGAGGCGTCCGCGCCGCCTCGGCGCCGGTCCGGGCGACCCCACCGGGGGGTACGCGGGCGGCGGCCGATGCTGGTGCTGGTACGTCATTGCGTCGTCTCCGATCCCGTCCAGCGCGCCTGGGCGCGGACGTCGTCGGCCCAGCCGGCCTGGAACTCGTCGAGTGACACGCCCAGCACGTCCCGGGCGGCCCGGTCGGTCGGGGTACCCGCGTAGACGGCGTCGACGAAGCGGAACAGCTTCGGCTCGCCGTACGTCTCGGCGAGGTGGTTCATCGCCGTGTGCCCGAGCCAGTAGTGGAAGCTCACCAGGTCGGGGTTGTCCCAGTCGCCGTCGTCCGGCAGCTTCCCGTTCCACGAGCGCAGCAGCCGCCGGGCCGCCGCCGTGCGCTCGCTGTCGCCCAGCGGCCGGCTGTGGAAGGCCACGTACTCGGCGAAGCCCTCGACCACCCACTCGTCGAGCGTGTCGAACGCGTCGACCTCGGTCAGGTTGGTCCGGGGCGTCACCAGTGAGTGCGCCACCTCGTGCCGGAACACCATGCCGGCGTCGTTCGCGCCGCCGGTGCGGGCGAAGTACGGCGTCTCTGTGTCCACCACCACCCGGCTGCCGCCGATGGTGAATCGCCCGTCCCGGCGTTCGGCCGCCACCATCGGCATGGAGAAGCCCGCCTCGGTGGCCTTGCGGGTGCCGATGCGATAGAGCGAGCCCATCTCGTCCCGGCCCTCGGCGAGCGCGATGACGACGCCCCTCGGCGCCGGGCCGGGCAGGCCGCCGGATCGCCACACCGCCAGGTCGTGGACGGCGGCGGCCTCGGCGGCCGGGGCGTACCGCTTCGCCAGCGCGGCCCGGTCGGAGTCGGCGATGACCAGGGTGTGCGGCGTCCGCTCGACGTGGATCTCCGGCCACCTGTCCCACGGGCCGGGGTAGTAGACGGTCTTCGAGCTGCCGTCGGCGGCGGCCGGCGCGCCGGTGACCGCGGTGACCCGGATCGGCGCGTCCTTCGCCGGACGGACGACCGTCCAGCGGTACCACTCGGTGACCGGGGCCAGGTCGAAGCCGTCGAGCTGGTGCACGAAGGAGACGTCGAGCTGGAACGTGACGCCCTGGCCGAACGCGTCGGTGGCCCGGCCCTGCCTCTCGACTGTCTCGTAGCGGGCCACCGACAACGGCAGCTTGCCGAGGTTGCGGAAGAGCCGGGTCTGGGCGGCGACCAGGTCCCGGCGGGCCGGGTCGAATGCGGCCAGCCAGCCGTCGAGGTCCCTGGCGGCCAGCGCCCTGCCGTGCCGGTCGAGCAGGGCGGTCAACTCGGCGTCGGTGACCGTGACACCGTTGGCCGCGGCCGCCGCCTTCGGTGCCGCGCCCTCCTCGTCGTCGCGCAGGCCCAGCCCGACACCGACGAGCGCGCCGGCACCGACCGCCAGCGCGAGCGCGCCGGCCGCGAGCCCGATCCAGAGCTTCCGGCGCGACCGCGGTGGCGGTGGCGGGTACGCCGGCCACGGCTGCCCGGGTGCGGGAGGTGGGCCGCCGGTCCAGCCCGGCGCCGGTGGGTGCCCCTGCGTCATGTGGATCCTCGCTCGTGCGGTCCGCGGAACCGGACGGGCCGGACCCGACCGGATGACGGCAGACATCATTCCCGGTCCGGCCGGCGGATTCTGCCCCACCCGCCCGTGCCGGGGGGTTTGTCCGGGCGGGCGGCTGTCGGGAACCGGACGTCGAGACGTCCACCACGTCCGGCCCCCGGGGCGGGCGGGATCGGCCCGCGCGGTGGAAGACTGAGCGACGCATTTCCGCGGGGACGTCGGAGGGAGGCGCCGTGCGCTGGCGCAGCTTCGTGGCGGTGGGCGACAGCTTCACCGAGGGCATGGACGACGCGTATCCGGACGGCAGCTATCGGGGCTGGGCCGATCTGGTCGCCACCCGGCTCGCCGCCGAGGCGGGTCCCGACTTCGGCTACGCCAACCTCGCCATCCGGGGCCGGCTGTTCCCGAACGTCGTGGCCGAGCAGGTGCCGTCCGCGCTGGCCATGAAGCCCGACCTGATCACGTTCGCGGCCGGCGGCAACGACGTGCTGCGGCGCAGCTTCGACCCGGACGTCTTCGTCCCGCGCTTCGACAAGGTGGTCGAGCGGCTGCGCGGTGGCGGCAGCGACGTGGTGCTGTTCCGGTTCGCCGACGTGATGGCCCGGTTGCCCGGGCAGCGGCTGGTGGCCCCCCGGGTGACGCTGCTCAACCGGGCGGTCGGCGAGGTCGCCGAGCGGCACGGGGCGATCCTCGTCGACCTCTACTCCGACGAGGCCTACCTCAACCCGATGCTCTGGAGCACCGACCGGCTGCACCTGTCGGCGGCCGGGCACCGGCGGGTCGCCGCGCAGGTGCTCGCCGCGCTCGGCGTCGGCTGCGACGAGGAGTGGCTGATGGTGCCGCCGCACCCGGCGCCCACCCCGTGGCTGGCCGCCCGCGCCGCCGACCTGCGCTGGGCCGGCCAGCACCTGGCCCCGTGGATCAAGCGCCGGATGACCGGCCGTTCCTCGGGCGACTTCGTCACCGCCAAGCGGCCGGTCCTCGGTCCGGTCGACGGCTGACCGGTGCGGACCGTCCACACCGCCGACCTGCTGCGGCTCACGCTCGACGGCGAGCCCCGGGCCGGGCTGGCGGTCCTGGTCGGCGACGGTCGGGTGGAGGCGGTCGCGCCGCTGGTCGAGCTGACCGCCGCGTACCCCGGGGTGCGGGTGCGGCGGTGGGCCGGCACGCTCGGGCCGGCGCCGGTGCACGACGGCCCGCTGCCCCCGGCGCCGACGCCGCGTGAGCGGGTGCACGCGCTGTTCCGGCTCGGCGCCGCCGCGGTGCTCGACGGGCACGTCACCGACCCGGCGCTGCGGGCTGCCGCCGCCCGCAGCGAGGTGGCGGTCCTGCCCGCCGCCCGGCCGGCGGCGTTGGTGGTCGGCGGCCGGGCCGACCTCGCGGTGTTCGACCCGGACGGCTCCTGCCGCGCCACAGTGGTCGCCGGCCGGCTGGTGCACCGCCGCGCCTGACCCGCCGCCGGCTCAGGAGAACTGGAGCCAGCTCCGGTCCACCCCTCGACCGACGCCGAGGAACCACGTCCGGCCGTGCCGTACCGCGACCGCGCCGTCCGGCAGGACGCCCACCGACGTGTCCAGGTCCGGCGTCCGCAACGGCCCGCGCAGCTCGGGCACCTCGACGTAGCCACCGCCGGTGACGAAGCCCAAGCCGCCGTACGCGCTGGTGACCACCAGCAGGCCGGCCCCGGGCGCGGCGACCCCTTCGGTGTCGGACGGCAGGTCCGGGCCGGCCTGCCAGCGGTCGCCGGCCAGCCGCCACACCCGTGTCTGTCGCGCCGTCCCGACCAGCCAGACGTCACGTCCGTCCGGGGCCAGCGCGAGCTGCCGGGGGCCGGCGACCGACGGCAGTTCCCGCCAACTGGTGCCCTGGTCGGCGCTGTTCAGCACGGTCAGCCGAGCACCGTCCAGCACGGTCAGCCAGAGCCGGCCGTCGGCGCCCTCGACCAGGACGTTCTCGGTGTCCGACCGGAGCGTGACCGGCGGCTGGTGGAAGTGCAGGCCGCCGCTCACCCGCAGCACGCGTTGCCGGTCACAGGTCGTCGACACCCCGTTCGGAGGGCAGCCGAGGTAGAGCCCACTCGGGGTGGCGAAAGCGCGCCGGACCGCCGCCGGCGGCGCCTGGTACGGGTGGCGGGTGAAGCTGATCCCGCCGTCCGTCGTGACGAGGTAACCGGTGCGCGTCGTCACGGCCAGCGTGTCCGCGTCCACGGGCAGGAGCTGCACCAGGCCGTCCGGCACCGCCGGCAGGCCGGTCCGCTGCCAGGTCACGCCGCCGTCGACGGTCCGGGCGACGGTACGGCGGCAATCCTGCGACGACTCGCCGGCCTCGACGCAGGTGTCGAAGAGCGACCAGCCGGCGCGGGCGGAGACGAAGCGCAGGTCGACCAGCTCACCGGGCACCCCGGGCAGGGTGACCCTGCGGACGGTGAGCCGCTCGGTCGGACCCGGTGAGCCCGACGGCGTCGGCCGCGGCTCCGGCCGGTCGGCGCGCTGGGCGACCGCCAACGCCGAGGCCGGCCCGACCAGCATCGTCGCGAGCAGGCCGGCCAGCAGGCCGCGCCGCCGTCGGCGGTCCCGGATCCGGCGTTGCGCGTCGGCCACGCCCGGCGGGCGGAAGGTGGGCACGGCTGCTGCCTCGAACTCGACGAACAGGTCCTCGACGTCAGGCACGGCGCAGCTCCGATCCGGTCTCGGTGAGGTGGCCGGCGAGCGCGGCCCGCCCCCGGGAGAGCCGGGAGCGCACGGTGCCCTCCGGCGCGCCGACCTGCGCGGCGATCTCGGCGACGCTCAGGTGGGCCAGGTGGTGCAGCACGATCGCACGTCGCTGGTCGGCGGGCAGGGCGGCCAACGCCCTCAGCAGCACCACCCGGTCCGGCTCCGGGCCGGGCACGTGCTCCTCCCGCTGCCGGGCCAGGTGCCGCACGGCGGTACGCACCCGGCGCAGCCGGCTGGTGGCCAGGTTCCAGGCGACCCGGCGGACGAACGCGGACGGGTCGTCGTACGCGGCGATGCGGGGCCAGCGTTCCAGCGCCCGGCAGAACGCCTCCTGGGTCAGGTCCTGCGCCTCGCCGTGGTCGCCCAGGTAGGCGTAGAGCTGCACCGCGATCCGGTGGAAGTGCGCCCGGTAGAACTCGGTGAAGTCCACCGGTGCGGTCCCGGCCCGGGGCGGCCGGTCCTGTTGCCGTGGGGTCATCGCGGTCCTCTGCGGTCGGCGGTGTTCGCCACTGTCACGTCCGACCGACCGGATCCGCTGCATCCGGTCTTCGCGTCCTCCTGGTCAACCGTACGGACCGGCCTGCCTGACCGTTCCGTCCGGTGTGGTCGTTCACCGGGAATCGGGATCGCCCGATGTCCGCCCGGCTGGATAACATCCGCTGCCCCCGTCGATCCAGTACGGGGTGACATTCGGGGAAAGGTGGATGAGGGATGACCCTCATGCCTGACAAGAATCCACTTCGGACCGGTGCGCGTACCCTGCTCGCCACCGCGCTGTCCGTGATGGTCGCCGCCGGCACGGTCGTCGCCACCGCGGCGCCGGCCGCCGCGTACGACGTCCGGTACGAGACCAACACCTCCTGGGGTTGGACCGACTCCAAGACGCCGGACAAGAACAACCTGAACCGACCGGGCGATCTGCCGGTCGGCACGTGGAAGGACGCCAAGGGCCACCCGCACACCTCGCGCGCCTACTTCACGTTCGACATCTCCCGTTACCGGGGAGCCGACATCACGTCGGCGGTCCTCGACGTCAAGGAGACGGCCGGCGCGGACTGCGCCAAGCGGCCGAAAATCGAGCTGTGGCGCACCGCGACCTACACCGCCACGTCGAGCTGGCGTAAGCCCCCGGCCGACCGGGGCCTGGTCGACAGCCGGCAGCTCACCGACCAGTACGTCTGCCCGGCGCCCCGGGTCGAGTTCGACGCGGCCGAGGGGCTGCGCCAGGCGCTCGCCGAGGGCCGTTCCACGCTGACCATGTCGCTGCGACTGCCGGCCGACCTGGAGCAGGATCCGACCTGGGCCCGGAAGTACGCCAGCCGGGCCGGCATCTCCGTCGACTACAACTTCCGCCCCGGGGTGCCGACCGACCTCCAGACCACCACCGGCACCGCGTGCACCACCGCTGAGCCGCACCAGGTGGTGCGCTCCGTGTCCCTGTCCGGCGTGGTGCACGACCGGGACCGGAACGACACCGGCGGCACCGACAACCTCGACGTCACCTTCGCGGTCTGGCCGGTCGACCAGCCGGACGCGCGGATCGAGCAGTCGGACTACGCCCGTGACGGCGAGCGCGCCCTCGGCCGCTTCGACCACATCTACCCGTCGCCGTTCGAGCACGACCGGACGTACGCCTGGCAGATGCGGGCGGCGGACAGCCGGGCCACCGGCGACTGGAGCCCGACCTGCTACTTCCGGACCGACTTCCGCGGCCCGGACAAGCCGCCGACGGTCACCTCCACCGCGTTCCCGGACGACCGCGAGTTCCACCCCGGCCTGCCCGGTGAGTTCACCTTCGCCGCGAACGGCGCGCCGGACGTCGCGACGTACGGCTACTCGTTGAATTACGGCGCGGAGAAGACGGTCACCCCGGGCCAGGCGGGCGGATCGGCCACGGTCACGTTGACGCCGCAATCCGGCCTCAACACGCTGCGGGTGTGGAGCCTCGACGCGGTCGGCAACCGCTCGACCACCACCGACTACACGTTCTTCGCCAGCGACGTGTCGCCGATCATCGACGGGACGATCAGCCAGATCGGGGCACCGGCCACGTTCCAGGTGCGCTCGCAGCTCGACGGCGTGGTCCGCTACCGCTACGGCCTGGACGGCGAGCCGGAGCGGACCGTGGACGCCGCGGCCGACGGCACCGCCTCATTCACCGTCACCGCGACCCGGGGCGGCAACCGCACGCTCACCGTCACCGCGGTTGCCGCCGGCGGCGTGGAGGTCGCCGGGACGCGGGAGTTCCGGCTGCCCACCGAGCCGAAGATCTCGGCGACTGTCTACGAGGAGTACACCCCCGCCGGTGGACCGGGCGTGCCGGGCGTCTTCACCTTCGCCCCCCGCCTGCCCGACACGGTCAGCTACCGCTACCAGTTCAACGGGGAGCAGGGCACGGTGACCGCGAAGGCCGACGGCACCGCATCGGTGACCTGGACGCCGACCGACCCGGGTTGGGTGGACCTGGCCGTGTGGAGCGTGAGCCGGGACGGCACCGAGTCGGACCCGGCGACCTGGTTCTTCGGGGTGCGGGACCTGCGTCCTGCCGTCTCGGGCGACCCGTACCGCGCCGACTGGCCGATGGGCGGTCCGGGCCAGCCGGGCGAGTTCCGGTTCACCTCGGAGGTGCCGGAGACGGTGGCCTTCCGCTACCGGTTCGACGACGGCGCCGAGCAGAGCGTCGAGACGGGTGACCGGGCTGCGGTCACCTGGACGCCCGACGAGGGTGGCAAGCACACGCTCACGGTTCGGGGGGTCGCCGCGGACGGCACCCTGTCGCCCGAGCGCGTCTGGACCTTCCTGGTCAACGACGCCCCGCTGGTCGATTCGGCGGAGTACCCGCAGTACCGGAGCAGCGGCCTGCCCGGAGTCGCCGGCACCTTCACCTTCACACCGCAGCGGTCGAACGTCGTCAGGTACCACTACTCGTTCGAGGGCGAGGAGATGACGACGGTGGACGCCGCGTCCGACGGCAGCGCCACCGTCACCCTGACCCCGCGGAGCGCCGGCTGGCACATGCTGATCGTGATCGCGGAGACCGCCGACGGCACGCGTACCGAGCAGCGTGAGTATCAGTTCACGGTCCGCGATCCGATGCCGCGGGTGATCTCGTACCTGTACAGCGAGTGGGGCGCGAGCGGCGGCATCGGGGTGCCGGGTACGTTCCGCTTCGACTCGGACCTGCCCGACACCGTGGCGTACGTCTACCGGCTCAACGACGGGCCGGAGCAGACCGTCGAGACCAACGATGGTCCCGCCGCCGAGCTGACCATCACCCCGGACCGGGTCTCCCGTAACATGCTCACCGTCCGGGCCCGTTCGGCGTCCGGGGAGCTGTCCCCGGAGGCGAGCTATTCCTTCCTGGTCAGCAGCGTGCCGGGGGTCAGCTCGACGACCTATCCGATCGGCGGGTCGGGTGGCGGTCCGGGGGTGCCAAGCGTCTTCACGTTCACCCCGGGGATGCCGGACGTCGACCGGTACGTCTACCAGTTCGACAACGGGCCGGAGACCACCACGCCGGCGGGCGCGGACGGGTCCGCCTCGGTCACCCTCACGCCAACCGAGGCCGGCTGGCACACGCTCACGGTGTACGCGATCGACAAGGCCGGCAACCAGTCGGACCCCGCGTACCAGTGGTTCGTCGTCGAGGGCTGAGCACCCGATCACACCGGCCCCACCACCTTTTCCGAGGTGGTGGGGCCGGTGTCACATCCACCGCGGGCGACCCGGCGTACCTTGGGGATCATGCCTGTGCCGAGCGATCCGCATCCCCACCTCCAGTCGTACGCCGACCCGCAGCGCCTGGTCACCACCGAGTGGCTGGCCGAGCACCTGGGCGACGAGGGGCTCGTGGTGGTCGAGTCCGACGAGGACGTGCTCCTGTACGACACCGGCCACCTCCCCGGCGCCGTCAAGGTCGACTGGCACACCGAGCTGAACGACCAGGTCACCCGCGACTACCTGGACGCCGCCGGCTTCGCCGAGCTGTGCGCGGCCAAGGGCATCGGCCGCGACGACACGGTCGTCTTCTACGGCGACAACTTCAACTGGTGGGCCGCGTACGCCCTCTGGGTGTTCTCCCTCTTCGGCCACGCCGACGTGCGGCTGCTCGACGGCGGCCGGCAGAAGTGGATCGCCGAGGGGCGGGAGCTGACCCGCGACAAGGTGAGCCGGCCCCGGGCCGACTATCCGGTGTCGCAGCGCAACGACGCGCCGATCCGGGCCTACCGGGAGCAGGTGATGGCGCACGTGGCGGCCGGCCGGCCGCTCGTCGACGTGCGCTCCCCCGGTGAGTACACCGGTGAGATGCTGCACATGCCGGACTATCCGCAGGAGGGCGCGCTGCGCGGCGGCCACATCCCGGGCGCGGTGAGCAAGCCGTGGAAGTCCGCCGCGAACGACGACGGCACGTTCAAGTCGGCCGACGAGCTGCGCGCCATCTACGCCGACCAGCTTGGGTTGAGCCCGGCCGACGACGTGGTGGCCTACTGCCGGATCGGCGAGCGGTCCAGCCACACCTGGTTCGTGCTGCACCACCTGCTCGGCTTCCCGCAGGTGCGCAACTACGACGGTTCGTGGACCGAGTGGGGCAACCTGGTCCGGGCGCCCGTCGTGAAGGGCGACCAGCCGGGCGGCCTGACCCGCTGAGCGTTCCGGCCGGTCCCCGCCGCGTGGCCGGGACCGGCCGGTCAGCTCGCGGGCAGCGACACCGGACCGGTCACGTCGCGGGCCACCCGGTCCACCTCGCCGGTCTCCGGGCGCCAGCGGGCCAGAGCGGTGGGGTCGGCACGGAACAGCACCGCACCGTCGGCCGACCAGCCGAGCACCTCGCAGCAGGCCTTCGCCCGGTCCTCGCGGCCCAGGTCGAGCAGGTGGCTCACCGCTCCGGTGCGGGCGTCGACCACGGCCACGCCCTCGGCCCCGCCCATGCTGCCGGTGGTGGTCCAGCCCGCCTGGGCGATCCGGTCGCCGCGCTGCCAGCCCCGTCCGTAGACCTCGTCCAGCCGGTAGCCGGGCGGAAGGCCGCCGGTGCCGACCGGCAGTTGCTGCGGTGCGCCGCCGGCGGCGGGGAACCGGCGTACGGACAACCCGTCCTCCGCGCCGCCGAGGGTGAGCAGGTCCCCGGGACGAGCCGGCTCGGGCACGACCAGTCCCCGCGGGTCGACCGGCAGCTTCCGGGCCTTTCCGCTGCCCCGGTCCACCTCGTACGCGGTGTCGTTGTCACCGACGAGGAGCCGGTCGCCGGCCCAGACGACGTGTTCCAGATAGCCGGCGAGCGGATAGCGGCGTACGGCAGCCCTGGTCAGGTCGACCACGACCACCTCGCCGACCTGCGCGAACGCGGCGGTCCGGCCGTCCGGTGACAGGCTGCCCGGTTTGAGCGGCGCGGTCTCGTTGCCGCTGGCGTCCCGGGTGGGGGCGAGCGTCACCACGTCGAGTTCCCGGACCAGTCCGTCGTCACCGAGCACCCGGACGGGACCGGCCTCGCCGGTCTTCGGGTCGACAGGTTGGCGGAGGGCCAGGGCCCGGTCGACCGGCCGGACGGAGAGGGGGGCGGCGACCCGGTCGCCGAGCCGGCCCAGCGGGTCGTCGATCAGGTCGAGCACGGGCGGGGGCTGCCGCACCGGTGACGCACTCGGGCGTACCACCGGGTGGGCCGGGGCGGGCGGCCCGGCGCGGTGCAGCAGTGCCGTCGTGCCGCCGCCGATCAGGGCGACCGCCACGGCGGCGGCGCCGGCGGCCCGCCGGGCGCGGCGGACCCGTCCGGCCCGCTCCCAGCCGGCGGTGGCCGGTCGGGTCGGCCGGACGTCCTCCGCCGCCCGGGTCAGCAGCCGGGTCAGATGCGGTTCGTTCACGGGTTCGCCTCCATCCCGGTGACCAGGCCGTCGTCGGCGTCGCCCAGCTCGGGCGCCACCTCGCGGAGCCGACGCAGCGCCGCGTGGCATTGGCTCTTGACGGTGCCCACGGTGACGCCGAGCGCCTCGGCGGTGGCCACCTCGGTGAGGTCCTCGAAGTAGCGCAGCACCAGGACCGCCCGCTGGCGCGGGGGCAGCCGGTCGAGCGCGGCCCGTACGGTCAGGCGCAGCGCGTCGTCGGCGTCCGCGCCCGCTCGTTCCGGCGGGTACGCGCTGAGCCGTTCCCGCCGCCGGCGCCGCCACCAGGAGACCGCGTCGCGGTAGAGGATGGCGCGCACGTACGCGGCCGGGTCGCCGTCGCGCACCGTGGACCAGCGCAGCGCCACCTTCAGCAACGCGTCCTGGAGCAGATCCTCGGCCTGGTGGCGGTTGCCGCAGACCAGATACGCGGCGCGCAGCAGCCGGTGCTGGTGCGCCTCGACGAAGGCGAGGTAGTCCGCCCGCCCGTGATCCGCGGCACGCCCCATCCGGCTGCTCCCTCCGTCACCCGGCAGACGCCTGGGAGGGTGGAAAAGGTTGGGTCAGGTAGCGCTGGATCGTCGGGCCGACCCATTCGGCCAGCTCGTCCGGGTCGAGTTCGACCACCGGGGGCAGCCGGATCACGTACCGGGTGAGGGCGAGGCCGAGGATCTGGCTGGCGACGAGGCCGGCGCGGCGCGCGGCGGTGGTCGGGTCGGCGCCGGAGCGGGCCACCGCCGTGGCGAGCTGCCCGGCGAAGATGCCGCGCATCCGTTCCGCCGCCCCGGGGTTGGTGCTGGCGGCCCGGAGCAGGGCGACGAGCGTGCCGTCGGCCTCCCACCGGCACAGGAAGTGCCGGGCCAGCGTCTCGCCGAGCCGCTCGGACGGCACCTGGGCCAGGTCGGGCAGGTGCAGGTCGAACTCGGCCGCCGCCGCGAAGAGCCCTTCCTTGCTGCCGTAGTAGCGCATCACCATCGACGGGTCGATCCGGGCGTCGGCGGCGACGGCCCGGATGGTGGCCCGGTCGTAGCCGTCGGCGGCGAAGCGTTCCCGGGCGGCGTGCAGGATGGCGGCCCGGGTGGCGTCGGAGCGGCGGGTGCGGGCGGGCGGTTCGGTCATGTCCACGACTGTAGGCCAACACACGTTGACATCGACGGTGGTGTCAGGTCAACAATTGTTGGCAAACGTCTGTTGGCCCAGCCGGAGGTGGAGTGATGCTGCCCGAACACACGGACGTCCTGGTGGTCGGAGCCGGGCCGACCGGCCTGGCCGTGGCCGTCACGCTGGCCGGGCACGGGGTGGCGGTGACAGTGGTGGAGAAGCTGGCCGAGCCGCCGGTCACCTCCCGGGCCGCGGTCGTGCACGCCGGCACGCTGGAGGTGCTCGACCGGATCGGGATCGCCGAACCACTCGCCGCCCGAGGGCTGCGCTCCGCCCGGTTCACCGTCCGCGACCGGGACCGCGTCCTGGCCACCGTCGGATTCGACCGGCTGCCGTCGCGCTACCCGTACGCGCTGCTGATCTCGCAGGCGGAGACCGAGGCGGTGCTCGCCGACCGCCTCACCGCGCTCGGCGGGCGGGTGCTGCGCCCGTACGAGCTGACCGGCCTGGAGCTCGACGGCGCCGGCGCGACCGCCCGGTTCTCCGACGGCGGCGCGGTCCGGGCCGGCTGGGTGGTCGGCGCGGACGGGATGCACAGCCGGGTCCGCGAGCTGGCCGGCATCGGCTTCGGCGGCCCGGCCGACCCCGGTGAGTCGTTCCTGCTCGCCGACGTGCGGGTGGACAGCGCGCTCCCGCGTGACCAGGTCACCCTGTTCCTGTCCCGGCGCGGGCCGCTGGTCTGGGCGCCGCTGCCCGACGGCACGGTCCGGCTGGTCGCCACCGTCGACGACGCGCCGCGCGAGCCGCAGGCGCGGCACTTCCAGACGCTGCTCGACGAGCGCGGCCCGGCCCGGCGGCCGGACCGGGTCCTCGACGTGGCGTGGGCGTCCCGGTTCCGGATCCACCACCGGATCGCGGACCGCTACCGGTCCGGCGCGGTGCTGCTCGCCGGCGACGCGGCGCACGTGCACAGCCCGGCCGGCGGGCAGGGGATGAACCTCGGGCTGCGGGACGCGGTAGCGCTCGGCGAGGCGCTCGTCGGCGGCCCCGGGGCCCTCGACAGGTACGCGGCGGACCGCCGCCCCCGCGCCGAGGAGGTGCTCGGCTTCGCCGCCGGCCTGACCCGCCTCGCCGCCGCACCACCGGCCCTGCGCCCGCTGCGCAACCTGCTGCTCCGGACGGTCTCCGCGCTGCCCCCCACCCGACACCGCCTGGCGTCCCGCCTGGCCGGCTTCGAGCCCCCGCCCACCCCCTCTCCGGCCCCGTGACCCTCGACGATCTTGTGGTTGTGGTCCCCGTCTGGTCCGCTTTCTGCCGTTCCGCCCGGGCCGGACGTGCAGGATCGGCAGGTCCCGGGGGTCGGCGGGGTGAACTGGCGAGTAACCGCGGGTCCCTCGGCTGGGAGGGGCGGTCTAGGCTGGCCCGGTGGCGGTGGAACAGCAGGCACGGGGTGCGGCGGGCACGGCCCGGCGCCGATCCCGGCGGGACGAGATCCTGGAGATCGCGGTCGGCCTCTTCGCGGCGCGGGGCTATCACGGGGTGTCGATGGACGACATCGGCGCGGCCGCCGGCGTCACCGGGCCGGCGCTCTACCATCACTTCGCCGGCAAGGAGGCGATGCTGGCCGCCGCGCTGATCCCGGTCAGCGAGGGGCTGCTGGCCGGTGGGCGGGAGCGCGCCGCCGCCCACCCGGACGACCCGCGCGGCTCGCTGGAGTCGCTTATCGACTTCCACGTCGAGTTCGCGCTGGCCAACCCGGCGGTGATCGCGCTGCACCTGCACGAGTTGGACCGTCTCCCGGACGAGCCGCGCCGCCGCATCCGCCGGCTCCAGCGGATGTACGTCGAGGAGTGGGTCACCGTGCTGACCGCGCTGCACCCGGGCCTGCCGGACGGCGCCGCCCGGGTGCTCGCCCACGCGGCGTTCGGCCTGATGAACTCCACCCCGTTCCTCGGCGGCGAGGTGGACCGCCGCCGTCGTGCCGAGTTGCTGCGCGGCGCCGCCCTGGCGGCCCTGCTGGCACCCACCGACCCCACCTGACACGCCGCGCGGACCTTAACGCGTGTTAAGAAGGGGCCCCGGCTATACACCAGGCGTTAAGAAGGGGCCCTTCCTTGCCGAACATGTTTGATTCGCTGCTGGTGGCCAATCGTGGGGAGATCGCGCGCCGCGTCATCCGTACGGCGCGGCGGTTGGGGGTGCGGGCGGTCGCGGTGCACTCGGAGGCCGACGCCGACCTGCCGTTCGTGACCGAGGCCGACGAGGCGGTGTGTGTCGGGCCCGCCAATCCGGCGCAGAGCTACCGGAACGTCGAGGCGATCCTCGACGCCGCCCGGCGCACCGGCGCGCAGGCGATCCACCCCGGCTACGGCTTCCTGTCGGAGAACGCCGACTTCGCCCGTACCGTCGAGCGGGCCGGCCTGATCTGGGTCGGGCCCGGCGCGGACGCGATCACCGCGATGGGCGACAAGATCAATGCCCGGAACCTGATGGCGGCGGCCGGTGTCCCGGTCGCGCCGGGCACCACCGAGCCGGCGGCCGACCTGGACGCGGCGGTCGCGGCCGCCGCCGGGATCGGCTACCCGGTGATGGTGAAGGCCGCGGCGGGCGGCGGCGGCATGGGCATGGGCGTGGCCGCCGACGAGGCCGGGCTGCGCACCGAGTACGACAAGGTCCGCGCGTTCGCGGAGCGCATGTTCGGTGACGGCTCGGTGCTGATCGAGCGCTACTTCCCCCGGGTGCGCCACGTCGAGGTGCAGATCCTCGGCCTGGCCGACGGTCGGGTGGTGGCGCTCGGCGAGCGCGAGTGCTCGGTGCAGCGGCGCAACCAGAAGCTGGTCGAGGAGTCGCCGTCCCCGGCGGTCTCGCCGGAGCTGCGGGAGCGGTTCCTGGCGGCGGCGGTCCGGGCCGGCGAGGCGGTCGGCTACCGCAACGCGGGCACCGTCGAATGTCTGCTCGACCCATCCACGCAGGAGTTCTTCTTCCTGGAGATGAACACGCGTCTCCAGGTCGAGCACCCGGTCACCGAGTACGTCTACGGCGTCGACCTGGTCGAGGAGCAGTTGCGGGTGGCGGCCGGCCTGCCGCCGACGTTCGACCCGGACGCGCTCGCCCCGCGCGGGCACGCGATCGAGTTGCGGGTCAACGCCGAGGACCCGAAGCGGTTCCTGCCCGGCCCGGGCGCGATCAGGACCTGGGTGGAGCCGTCCGGCGAGGGCGTGCGGGTGGACTCCGGCTACGTGGAGGGCAACACCGTCACCCCGTTCTACGACAGCCTGCTGGCCAAGCTGATCGTCAGCGGCGCCACGCGTGAGGAGGCTGTGCGGCGCGCCCGCGCGGCGGTGGCCCAGTTCGAGATCGCCGGCCCGAAGAACAACCTGCCGTTCTTCGCCGAGCTGCTGGAGAACCCGGAGTTCCTCTCCGGCGACTACGACACCGGCATCGTCGGCCGGATGCGCTGACCCGACCGCTCGACCCAAGTGAGGTGATTCTGATGGCGGAACTGCCAGGCTCCGTGAGCATCCGTGAGGTCGGCCCGCGGGACGGGCTGCAGAACGAGGAGCCGATCCCGACCGACGCGAAGGTGCGGCTGCTCGACGCGCTGTCCCGCACCGGGGTACGGCGGATCGAGGCGGTCTCGTTCGTGCACCCGAAGGCGATCCCGCAGATGGCCGACGCCGACGAGGTGTGGCAGCGGGCGGCGCGGGTCGACGGGGTGCGCTACTCGGCGCTGGTGCCGAACACCCGGGGCGCGCAGCGGGCGCTGGCCGCCGGGTTCACCGAGATCGAGGTGGTGGTGTCGGCGAGCGACACGCACAACAGGCGCAACGTGAACCGCTCGACGGAGGAGTCGCTTGACGACATCGCCGAGCTGATCGACCTGCTGCACGGCGCGGGCGCGACCGCCGAGGTGATCGTGGCGACCAGCTTCGGCTGCCCCTACGAGGGTGACGTGGACCCGCGGCGCGTCGCCGGGATCGTCGACCGGGTCGCCCGCGACGGCGCGGACCGGGTCGCCTTCGGCGACACCACAGGCATGGGTACGCCCCGGCGGGTCCGCGAGTTGGTCACCGCGGTCCGGGACAGTAACGCCCACCTGCCGGTGCTGCTGCACTTCCACAACACCCGGGGCACCGCGCTGGCGAACATGCTTACCGCGATGGAGCTGGGTGTCACCGAGTTCGACGCCAGCGTCGGTGGCCTCGGCGGCTGCCCGTACGCGCCGGGCGCCAGCGGCAACCTGGCCACCGAGGAGGCGGTGCACATGCTGCACGACATGGGCGTCGACACCGGGATCGACCTGGACGCCCTTATCGAGGCGGCGGAGCTGGCCGAGCGGCTGGTCGGCAAGAAGCTCCCGTCGGGCGTGCTCCGCGCCGGGCCGCGTACCCGCCTCACCCCGCTGCCCGGCTGACCGCGCTGCCCGCTCCCTCCGGGGTCGCCGGAGGGGGCGGGCGTGGGGTAGCCTAACGATCGTTCAGGTCGGTGGGGTGGCGAGGGAGTCGGCGTGACGCTCGACGGTGAGGCTCTGGAGCAGCTACGCAAGCGCGCCCGTGCCGGCGGTGCGGACAAATACCACGCGGCGAACGCCGCGAAGGGCAAGCTGTTCGCCCGTGAGCGGGTGGCGCACCTGGTCGACGGGGGCTCGTTCGTCGAGGACGGGCTCTACGCCAACGCGATGGCCGACGGGCTGCCCGCCGACGGGGTGGTCACCGGCACCGCGACCATCGACGGCCGGCCGGTCTGCCTGATGGCGAACGACTCCACGGTCAAGGCCGGGAGCTGGGGCGCGCGCACCGTCGAGAAGATCATCCGGATCATCGAGCGGGCCTACGCGACCAAGGTGCCGATGGTCTACCTGGTCGACTCCGCAGGCGCCCGGATCACCGACCAGGTCGACCTGTTCCCCGGCCGGCGCGGCGCCGGCAAGATCTTCTGGAACCAGGTCCGGGCCTCCGGCGCGATCCCGCAGGTCTGCGCGCTCTTCGGGCCGAGCGCGGCCGGCGGGGCGTACATTCCGGCGTTCTGCGACGTGGTGGCCATGGTGGACGGCAACGCCAGCATGTATCTCGGCTCCGACCGGATGGTCGAGATGGTCACCGGCGAGAAGACCACGCTGGAGGCGATGGGCGGGGCCAAGGTGCACTGCACCGAGTCCGGCGTGGGCCACTTCCTCTGCAAGACCGAGACCGACGCGCTCGACGTGGTGCGGACCTACCTGTCCTACCTGCCGGCCAACTGGACCGAGACGCCGCCGGCCGCCGAGGCGAGGCCCGCGCCGGAGAAGGCCGACCTGGCCGCGCTGGTGCCGGCGAGCGAGCGGCAGGCGTTCGACATGCGGCGCTACGTCAAGGGCCTGGTCGACGAGGGCAGCTTCTTCGAGATCCAGGCGCTCTGGGCCAAGGAGTTGACCATCGGCTTCGGCCGGCTGAACGGCGAGGTCGTCGGCGTGGTCGGCAACAACTCGATGTTCAAGGGCGGCGTGCTCTTCGTCGACTCGGCCGACAAGGCGACCCGGTTCGTGCAGCTCTGCGACGCGTTCAACGTGCCGCTGCTGTTCCTGAGCGACGTGCCCGGCTTCATGGTCGGCAGCGCGGTGGAGAAGCAGGGCATCATCCGGCACGGCGCGAAGATGATCACGGCGATCTCCGAGGCGACCGTGCCGAAGATCTGCGTGGTGGTCCGCAAGGCGTACGGCGCGGGCCTCTACGCGATGGCCGGTCCCGGCTTCGAGCCCGACGCCACCATCGCGCTGCCCACCGCGAAGATCGCGGTGATGGGCGCGGAGGCGGCGGTCAACGCCGTCTACGCCAACAAGATCGCCGCGATCGCCGACGAGACCGAGCGGGCCGCGTTCGTCGCCGCCAAGCGCGAGGAGTACGAGCGCGACATCGACGTCGTCCGGCTCGCCAGCGAGCTGGTGGTGGACGCGATCGTCGAGCCGCACGAGCTGCGCTCCGAGCTGGTGCGCCGCTTCACCGCCGCCCGCACCAAGAACCGCGACTTCTCCCACCGTCGCCACGGCGTCACCCCCGTCTGACCGTAAGGAAGGGCCCCCGCTTAACGCCTGGTGCATAGGAGGGGGCCCCGCTTAACGCTTCAGCCGCTCCCGGTGTCACGAGCGCCGGCGGCCCGCCCCTTCCCAGGAGGATCGACATGGACTTCCGGCTCGACGAGGAGCAGCAGGCGCTGCGGGAGAGTGTCCGGGACTTCGCCCGCGAGGTGGTCGCCCCGGTGATCGGCGAGCACTACGAGAAGCACACCTTCCCGTACGAGGTCATCCGGCAGATGGGCAAGATGGGCCTGTTCGGCCTGCCCTTCGCCGAGGAGCACGGCGGCATGGGTGGTGACTACTTCGCGCTCTGCCTGGCCCTGGAGGAACTGGCCCGGGTCGACTCCAGCGTGGCGATCACCCTGGAGGCCGCGGTGTCGCTGGGCGCGATGCCGATCTACCGCTTCGGCACCGAGGAGCAGAAGGCGCGCTGGTTGCCGAAGCTGCTCAGTGGCGAGGCGCTGGCCGGCTTCGGGCTGACCGAGCCGGGCACCGGCTCCGACGCCGGCGGCACCCAGACCCGGGCGGTGCTCGACGAGGCGACGGACGAGTGGGTGATCAACGGTTCGAAGGCGTTCATCACCAACTCCGGCACCGACATCACCGCGATGGTCACCGTCACCGCGGTGACCGGCACCCGGCCGGACGGCGGCAAGGAGCTGTCCACCATCATCGTGCCGTCCGGGACGCCGGGCTTCACCGTCGCGCCCGGCTACTCCAAGGTCGGCTGGACCGCCTCGGACACCCACGAGTTGACCTTCGACGACTGCCGGGTGCCGGGGGCCAACCTGCTCGGTGAGCGCGGTCGGGGCTTCGCCCAGTTCCTGCGCATCCTGGACGAGGGCCGGATCGCCATCGCGGCGCTCGCCGTCGGCCTGGCCCAGGGCTGCGTGGACGAGTCGATCAAGTACGCCAAGGAGCGTCAGGCGTTCGGCCAGCCGATCGGCAACTACCAGGCGATCCAGTTCAAGATCGCCGACATGGAGATGAAGGCGCACACCGCCCGGCTGGCCTACTACGACGCGGCTGCCCGGATGCTCGCCGGCGAGCCGTTCAAGCGCCAGGCGGCGATCGCCAAGCTGCACGCCAGCACTGTCGCGGTGGACAACGCCCGGGAGGCGACCCAGATCCACGGCGGCTACGGCTTCATGAACGAATACCCGGTCGCCCGCTTCTGGCGCGACTCCAAGATCCTGGAGATCGGCGAGGGCACCAGCGAGGTGCAGCGCATGATCATCGCGCGCGACCTCGGCATGTGAACCGGACCCGCATAGGCCGTCTGTCGGATATCGGCGTCATACGGTCGGGTGGTTGACGATCGGCTGTGGAGCGTCGGATCCCGTCCGTACTCTTCGAGCCCATGACTCCCGACCATGATCGTTCGCGGAGGTCGGACAGTCGGCCGCCGCTGTCCGATCTGTTGCGCGGGCACCGGCTCGCCGCCGGCCTGACCCAGGCCGAGCTGGCCGACCGGGCGGGCGTCGGCGTGCGGACCGTGCGCGATCTGGAGCGGGGCCGGGCGACCCGGCCCCAACGCACCACGGTCGACCTGCTCGCCGACGCGCTCGACCTGACCGGCGCCGCCCGGCGGGAGTTCGTCGCCACCGCCCGACCGACGCCGCCCGCCGCGCCGGCATCCGCGCCGGTCGAGGCCGCGCCCGATCCGGGTACGCCTGTCGCGCTGCCCCAGCCCGTGCCGCTGCTCGGCCGGGAGCGCGACGTGGCCGAGGTGTCCGCGCTGCTCGACGCGTACCCGGTGGTCAGCCTGGTCGGGCTGGCCGGCGTCGGCAAGACCGCGCTCGCGCTCACCGTCGCCCACGCGGTTGCGGCCCGGCACCCGGGCGGCGTGGCCGGGGTGCTGGTCGGCGAGGGCTCGGACGCCGCCGACGTGCTCGCCGCCTCGACGTCGGTGTTCGGCGTGAGCCGGCTCGCCGACCTCGCGTGCCGATTCGCCGGCCGACCGGCGCTGCTGCTCGTCGACGCCGTCGACCGGGCGCCCGGGTCGGTGGCCGACGCGCTGCGGTCGCTCACCGACGCCACACCGGGCCTGCGGGTGCTGGTGACCGGCCGCCGGCCGGTCGGGCTGCCCGGCGAGCTGGTTCGGCCGGTGGCGCCGCTGGACGTGCCGCCGGCCGGCGTGCAGCCGGCGGATCGGGCCGAGCTGGACCGCTGGCCCGCCGCGGCGCTGTTCGCCGCCCGGTTCACCCAGGCCCGGCACGCGCCACCCACCCGGGCCGAGCTGCCGGCGCTCGCCGCGCTGGTCCGCCGGCTCGGTGGGCTGCCGCTGGCCGTCGAGCTGATGGCCGCGCGGGGGCGCATCCTCGACGTCACCGAACTGCTTGACCGGTACGGCGACCGGGTCCTCGACCTGGCCGGCGTGCGCCCCGGCTGGGAGCCGGTCGACCCGGCCGCCGGCACGGTCACGTTGCGCGAGGCGGTGGCGACCAGTTATCACCTGCTCGCCGCCGCCGATCGCGCCGCGTTGCGCCGCCTCTCCGCGTTCCGCAACCGCTGGTCGGTCGAGTTGGCCGAGGAGTTGCTCGCCGACGGCGGCCACCGTTGGGACGCGGTGCCGCTGCTGGACCGCCTCCGCGAGTTGGGCCTGCTGAGTGTCCGGGGCACCGGCCCGTTCCGGTTCCGGCTGTTGGACGCGGTCCGGGACTTCGCCGCCGAGCAGGCCGATCTGGAGTTCGAGACGGCGGGCATCCGGCTGCGGCACGCCACGGTGATCGCCGGCCTGGTCCGCCGGACCGCGCCCGGCCTGGTCGGCGCGGAGCTGCCCGGCACCGTGCACCTGCTCGACGAGGCCACCGGCGACATCAGCGCCGCGCTGGCGTACGCCGCCGAGGACGCGCCCGCGATCGCGTTGCTGCTGGCCGCCGCATTGCCCCGGTGGTGGCGGTTGCGGGGGCGGGACGTCGCGGGTCGGGCGTGGCTGCGCCGGCTGCTTGCCGATCCGCGTACCGCCGGCGCGCCGCCGGTGCTGCGGGCGTGGGCGTTGCTCGGCTCGGCCCGGCTGGCCGCCGAGCACGGGGCGGGGCCGGAGGAGCTGCCGTCGGCCCGCGCGGCGCTTGCCGTCTTCGCCGAGGTCGGCGACGTGACCGGGGAGTTGTCCGCCCGGTCGGTGCTCTGCGCGGTGCTGCGAGGGCTCGGCGCGCACGACGAGGCCCGGGAGCAGGCCGAGGCGGCGTTGGCGCTGGCCACCCGCCACGGCCGGGTACGCGAGATGGCGGTCGCCCAGCACCACCTGACCTGGCACGACGTACGCGTGGGGGAGCTGGCCGGCGGCCGCCGGCGGCTGGCCACGGTCGACCGGTTGGCCGCGCAGTGCGGCGACCAGCGACTCCGCCTGCTGGCGCGGGCGGACCTGGCCGAGCTGACCCGGCTGGAGGGCCGCTACGCCGAGGCGGCCGAGCAGGGGCGACGGGCGGCGACCGCACTCGTCGAGCTGGGTGACCCGGGGCGGCGCCGCCGGACGATCGGCGGCGTCGGGCTGGCGCTCGCGCTGCACGGACGGGACGACGAGGCGCTGGCGGTGGTGGCCGAGCTGTGGCCGTCGGGTCGGGTGCCGCGTCCGCGTCGCCCGCCTGCTGCCGAGCGGTGGGATCCGCCGGTGGCGGGCCGGGACATTCGCACCGAGGACCCGCTCCGCGCGCTGATCGAGGGCCAGGTGGCGTTGAACCGGGGTGACCGGGAGCTGGCGGCCGAGTGGTTCGCCGCGGCGGCCGAGGCGGCGGCCGGCGGCGCGGACCGGCGGGATCTGGTCGAGGCGTTGGTGGGGTTGGCGGCCAGCACCGGCGACGTGGCCGTGCTGGACCGGCTGGACCGGGCGCGGCAGGTCACCGGCGTCAGCCTGCTGCCTCGGGAGGAGGAACTGCTCTATTCGCTTGCGGCGCAGCGGGAACGCGCGCGGCGGGCGTGAGTGGGACCGGGGGATCCAGGAGGGCGCGGGGGTGGCGCGAGCGAAGTAGCCCCCTGGTGCTGCCCCTCGCTCCACGCTCGCGCCAGCACCCCCCGGTGCCCCCCGCTTTCGGCAGCCTATCCAGGCGCGTCGAGCGGTTCGGCGGTGCTTGTCGCATTTATCCCCACGGAGGAGCGGTTCTGCCGGTCGTTCTGCCGGTGACCCGCGGGTAGTGGGCGGCTCAGCAGGTGGTGCTGCCGGCCGGTTCGGTGCTGCCGGCGGTGGCGCCCGGGTGGACGGCGTCGCGCACCCGGCGCAGCCCGTCCAGGAGGCCGGCCAGTTCGGCCGGGGCGAGCTGGCCGGTGAACCACTGCTCGATGATCTTCAGGTGCCCGGGGAGGATCTCGTCCAGCCGGCCGAGACCGGCGGCGGTGACGACCGCGAAGGAGCTGCGCCGATCCGAGGGGCAGGCGCGGCGGCGGATCAGCCCGTCCCGCTCCATCCGGTCGACCACCCGGGTGGCGCCGCTGGTGGAGAGCGAGGTCTGCGCCGCGAGGTCGGTCATCCGCAGTTGGTTCTGGGGCGACCGGGCGAGCCGGGTGAGCACCTCGAACTCGACCGGGGAGAGCCCGTGCTCCTCGAACTGGGCGGCGAACCGGGCGGAGAGCCCGGCGTGCGCCTCGTAGAGGAGGCCGACGGCGGTGATCCGGGGGTCGTCGAACACGTTCTGGTCCACGGCACCATCCTAGCAGCACTTGACAGAGGGAATATTGCCGTAGTTATAGTTGCTCAGTCAGTCGTTGGGCTACTAAACAATCTTCTCCGGAGGACAGCATCATGACCAGCAGCACCGAGGCGACTACCCGCGACTGGGAGGGCCTCACCATCCCGGCCCCCGGCACCTACCTCCTGGACGCCGCGCACAAGCGGGTCGGCTTCGTCGCGCGGCACATGATGGTCAGCAAGGTACGCGGTGAGTTCGCCGACGCCACGGCCACCATCACCGTCAGCGAGGACCCGCTGCAGTCCACGGTCACCGCCAGCATCCAGGCCGCCAGCATCAACACCGCGCAGGCGGACCGCGACGCGCACCTGCGCAGCCCGGAGTTCCTCGACGCCGAGCAGTTCCCGACGCTGGAGTTCCGCAGCACCGGCGTGAAGTCCCGCGAGGGCAACGAGTTCGTGCTCGCCGGCGAGCTGACCGTCAAGGGCGTGACCCGTCCGGTCGACCTCCAGGTCGAGTTCGAGGGCGTCGGTCGCAGCCCGTTCGGTCAGGACATCTTCGGCTTCTCCGCGCACACCGAGATCGACCGGGAGGACTTCGGCCTGACCTGGAACGTCGCCCTGGAGACCGGTGGCGTCCTGGTCGGCCGCAAGGTCAAGATCGAGATCGAGGGCGAGGCCATCCGCCAGGGCTGACCCGTCGCCACGGCCCCACGGGCCCGCACCGTCGCATCCGACGGGGCGGGCCCGTCGCCGTACCCGGGGTCGTGCGGATTGTCACGTGTTGTTCGCTGGTTACACGCGCTGCGCGAGGTGGCGACGGGGTACAGGTGCAGACCTACCTCCGACCCGCGCCCCACCAGGGTCGGACGCACTTACGCAGATCACGTGGATGGTTCACAATGCGTTGCGGAACGCCAACGGTTCCGCAGCGCCGGCGCCGGGAGGACACATGGGCAGAGACGTCGAGCAGGGCGCCTTCTCCCGCGAGGATCGGGTCCGCTACCGGCAGAAGGTCCGTCGGTGCCTGGACGTCTTCGCGCTGATGCTTGACGACTTCGGCTTCGACGCCGACCGGCCGATGACCGGGCTGGAGATCGAGCTGAACCTCGTCGACGCCGCTGCCGAGCCGGCCATGCGCAACGACCAGATCCTGGCCGACATCGCCGATCCGCTCTTCCAGACCGAGCTGGGCCGGTTCAACCTCGAACTCAACGCGTCACCCCGGTTGATCGAGGGCACCGGGTTCACCGACTACGAGCAGGATCTGCGCAGCAGCCTCAGCCGCGCCGACGAGCGGGCCGCCAAGTCCGACGCCACAATCGTGATGGTCGGCATCCTGCCCACCCTCACCGAGCGTCACCTGGTCGCCGACAACCTCTCCACGGACGAGCGTTACCGGGTGCTCAACGACCAGATCGTCGGCGCCCGGGGCGAGGACATCGAGCTGGACATCAACGGCGTCGAGCGGCTGCGTACGCACACCGACTCGATCGCGCCGGAGGCGGCCTGCACCAGCCTCCAGTTCCACCTCCAGGTCGCGCCGGACAGCTTCGCCGACCACTGGAACGCCTCCCAGGCGATCGCCGGGGTCCAGGTGGCGCTCGGCGCCAACTCGCCGTTCCTCTACGGCCGCCAGCTCTGGGCGGAGACCCGGATCGCCCTGTTCGAGCAGGCCACCGACACCCGGCCGGACGAGCTGAAGGCCCAGGGCGTACGCCCCAGGGTCTGGTTCGGCGAGCGCTGGATCACCTCGATCTTCGACCTTTTCGAGGAGAACGTCCGCTACTTCCCGCCGCTGCTGCCGATCTGCGAGGAGGAGGACCCGGTCGAGGTGCTGCACGCCGGCGGCGTGCCCCAACTCGGTGAGCTGCGGCTGCACAACGGGACCGTCTACCGCTGGAACCGCCCGGTCTACGACATCATGAACGGCCGCCCGCACCTGCGGGTGGAGAACCGGGTGCTGCCCGCCGGCCCGACCGTGGTGGACATGCTCGCCAACGCCGCGCTCTACTTCGGTCTCGCCCGGGGGCTGGCCGAGGCGGAACGCCCGATCTGGAGCCAGCTCACGTTCAGCTCGGCCGAGGAGAACTTCCACGCCGCCGCCCGGCGCGGCATCGACGCGGTGCTGCACTGGCCCCGGCTCGGCGACGTGCCGGTCACCACGCTCGTGCTCGACACGCTGCTGCCGGTGGCCGCGCAGGGGTTGGACGGATTCGGCGTCGACCCGGCCGAGCGCGACCGCCTCCTCGGCGTGATCGAGGGACGCTGCCGCACCGGTCGCAACGGCGCGGTCTGGCAGACCGAGGCGGTGTGGGCGGCCGAGCGGCACCGTGGCCTGGACCGGAAGGCCGCGCTGCACCACATGGTCCAGCGCTACGCCGAACTCCAGCGCACCAACGAGCCCGTCCACACCTGGCCCGTCGACTGAGAGGTAAGGAAGGGCCCCTTGTTAACGCCTCCGGTAGAGGCGGGGCCCCTTCTTAACAACTGCCACCGCGATCAGCGCGTGCGGCGGCGGGGCTTGGGCTCGGCGGCCGGCTCGTCGACGTCGGGCGAGTCGGCGGGCTCGCCGCTCGACGAGTCGCCCCCGGGTTGCCGCTGCTGGGGCACGGCCCGGTTGCGGCGACCGGCGCTCGTCCGCGCGGCGCCGGCCGACCCCGCCTGTGCGCCTGCCGCCCGGCCGGCACGGCTCGTCACCTCGGGGTCCGCCGCCACGTCGGGGCCTGGACCGGATGCCGGGTCGCGATCCGGCGTCGTCACGCGGCCCGCCCGTGGCGTGGCGTCGCGGTCGGTCGCGCGCGTCTCGCCGCCGGCCGGCGCCTCCGTCGGCATGACGATGTGCTCCACGGCAGCGGTCGTCTCGGCGTCGGCGCCGGAGTCCGCCTCGGCGCGACCGGCCCGCCGTCCGAAGAACCGCCGCCCCGGCTTCGGCGCCCCCGCCTGCGCGTCGGCAGTCGTCAACGGCTGTTCCCCGTCGGCCGTCGGCCGGAGCTGTCCGTCGATCCCCGGGCGCGGCGGTCCGTCGGCAGTCGTCTGCGGCCGTCCGTCGACCCTCGGCTGCCCGTCGACGTCCGGTCGCGGGCCGGTCGAATCCGGCTCGCCGTGGCGCTGCTCCGGCACCACCGTCGGCGTGCGGTCCGCGGCCCGGCGGTCGGCGCGCTGGGCCAGCGCGGCCACCAGGACCGAGCCACCCACGCCGGCGATCACCGCGTACGGGGCGATTAGGTGGGCCGACAACTGCTCGGCGGCGATCCCGGCCAGCCGGGGTACGGCCAGCAGGTAGGCCAGCGCGACAAGCAGCGGACCGGCCGCCCCGGAGGCGGCCGCGCCGACACGTGCCTGCGGCGAGCGGGTCGCACGTCGGGCGGCCAGCACGCCGATCAGCAGGGCGGAGCCGAGCGAGAGCAGCGCGCCGGGCCAGTAGAAGTAGTCACGGATCCAGAACCCGGCCCGGTCCGCGCTGATCTGCCAGATGCCCAGTTGGGCGGTGGTCAGCCCGCGGCCGGAGAGCACTCCGTCCACCACCGACACCACGGCGAGCAGCCAGAGCCAGCCGGTGGTGGCGATCAGGTTGGTAGCGGCGGCGCGGGTGGTCAGCGCCCAGGCCGCCAGCAGCACGCCGAGCACCAGGCCGGCGGCGGCGTACGCGGCGGCGACGGTCTGCGGCGAGGAGGTGTCGGGCACCCGGGCCGACCGGGCCGGCACGGCCACCAGGAGCACGGTGACCAGCGCGCCGACACCGGCGGCGAGCGCGAGACCGAGCCGGGGCAACGCACCGACCGGTTCGTCCCCGCCGCCGCGCAGGCGCTGGGCGCAGACGGCACCGACGACGACCGAGGTCGCGGCGATCCAGGTGGCCCAGGCGAGGCTCGCCACCCAGGCCGACTCGATCCGTACGCTGCCGGTGGGCGCCCAGTTGATGATGCCCAGCCCGTAGCCGAAGCCGAGCTGCGCGGCCCCCGCGCCGGCAGCCACGCCGAGCGCGGCGGCGGTCGATCCTCCCCAGCCCCGTCTGGCCATGCCGGGCAGCGTAGCGTCCCGAGGTCGGCCCGGCGAGTCGTGGGAGCGGCCGACCGGGCGTGACCGGCTTGGCGGCACCGGCTACGGTCGCCGGTGACTGAGGCGGGGAGCGCGATGACGGACGATCGGCATCCGGTACGCGACGAGACCGGTCCGGGCCGGACCCGGCTGGTGGTCGGCGGCGGCCTGGCGGCTGTCCTGCTGGCGGTGATCGGTGCCAGCGGGGGCTGGGTGCTGGCCGGCGACCCCGACCGCTCGACCGCATCGCCCGAGGCCGCGCCGCCGCCGGCCGCGGTGCCGTCGGGCCTCACTCCGGTCACGTCCACCCCGGTCACGCCCACCGCGACCCGCTCCGCCGACGATCGCCCGACCGGTTCCCGGTCGACCACCCCGGCCGGGCTCACCGTGCCGGAGCTGGTGGGCACCGACTTCGAGCAGGCCCGGCGGGAGCTGCGCGACCGACGACTCGGCTGGCGACTGGTGTTCGGGAGCGGCTCGGGCCGGGCGGTGGAGCGCACGTCACCGAGCCCCGGCGCAACGGTCCGGCGCGGTGTCACCGTCACCGTCTGGGTCGCCGGGCCGGCGCCGGCAGTCACCGTGCCCGACCTGGCAGGGCGGTCCTGTTCGGACGCCGCCGACGAGCTGGTGGAGGCGGGGCTCTACCCCCGCTACCGCACCGGCAGGCAGGGGCCGGTCGGCGGGCAGGATCCGCTCGCCGGGGGCGCCGTCCATTGGAACGACCAGGTCACGCTGACCTGCGGCGCCGCGCCGTCCGGCATCGATCCGCCGACCCCCTGACGGTACGCCGACCGGCCGGGCCGGCGCGCTGATCCCGGCCGGCGTGGCCGTGGCCCGTTACCGTGGACGTTCGAGGGCCGCGTGCCCCGTCCCGGGTGGGGAAGGACGTGTGTCATGAGCGACGACCGTCAGGAGCCACCGGCCGGTGACGCGGACGCGACCCGGGCGCTCCCGCCGGACCGTCGCGCCGACGCCACCCCCACCGCGCGCCCCGACCACGCCGCCGACCCGGACGCGACGCGCGCGATGCCCCGCGACGCGGCCGGAACGGAGGACCCGGACGCGACGCGCGCGATGCCACGGGACCGTGGCGCGGACGCGACGCGGGTCGAGCCGGCCGCCGACGCCACCCGGCCGCTGCCGGGCGGGGCGTCCCGGCCGCTCGACGCCACCAGCCGGCAGGAGCCGGTCGGCGGCGCGGCCTGGTCCGGTCGGGCCGGGGTGCCGCCACCACGGCCGGCCGGCTACCCGGAGCCCGGCGCCGAGTGGTACGGCGACGAGCAGTCCGGTCGCCGTTGGTGGATGCCGATCCTGCTGGGCATCGTCGCGCTGGTCCTGATCGGGCTCATCGCGGCCGGCGTCTGGCTCGCGCTGCGTGCCGCGGACCGCGACTCCGGTTCGGGGACGTCCCCGTCGGCAGCGCCGGCCACCTCCGCGCAGACGAGCGCCACGCCGACAAGCGAGTCGCCGAGCAGTTCGCCGTCGAGCGCGCCGCCGACCACGAGCGCGGCGGTGGAGGTGCCGATGCCGCCGCTGGTGGGGCTGCCCGAGGCGGCCGCCCGGGCGGCGCTGGACCGGCTCGACATCGACTACCGGGTGCAGCGCCGGCCGTCGGACCGGCCGGCCGGCACGGTGATCGCCACGGATCCGGAGGCCGGCTACTCGGTGGGCGAGGGTGAGCGGGTCACGCTCGTGGTGGCCGCGCCGCCGGCGTCCACCACCGCCGCGCCGACCACCACGCGGACCACCTCGGGTGCCACGCCGTCCGCCACCGCCACGCCCTGACGGTCACCACTGTCGGCGGCGGGTGCCGACCAGACCGAGCCCAGCCAGTGAGATGCCGAGCCCGAGCAGGCCGGTGTAGAACAGCGACCGGCCGGGCTCGGCCGGTTCGGCGGGAGGGTCGGCCAGCGCCACCTCCCCGGCGCCGGCGCCTGCCGCATCGGGCGTGGGCGCCACCGGCTCGTCCTCGTCCGGTTCGTCCGGCGTCGGCTCGTCGGCCGACCCCGCGTCCCCCTCGGCGACGGTGATCTCCGGGGCGGGCACCGGCTCGGCCAGTTGCTGGGTGGCGGAGAAGGCCGGGTGTCGGACCACGAGCGCGAGCACGGTGGCGACCCCGAGGAACACGAAGAGCCCGAGGGCGTAGCCGATGCGGGACCGGTGGTGCCGCCGCGCGGCGGGCAGTTTGACCATGACCATCCCTGGTTCAGGGTCCGGGGCGCGCGGGGTGGAACGTGCCGGGGTGGGCGTACCGATTCTATGGCGTCGGCACGCCCACCCGGCCGGGAATCGTGAGGTCAGCCCACCCGGACCGGGGTCCGGGCGATCGGCCGGCGGGCCGTGCGGACGGTGTGCTGACGAGGGACCGGCGCGGCCTGGACCTGCCGCAGCCCCTCCTGCTGTACGAAGATCGACCGCCGGTTGACCGCGTCCCCCGCCGCGTTCAACTCGTAGCCGTCGAGCCAGAGCCAACCGTCGTAGGTCGGCCAGTCGAGCACCCGGATCATCCGGAACATGATCGGTCGGAGGAACTGGACACTCGCCGCGCGCGTCACGTGCAGTACGTCACCGGAGCGGGGAAGCACATGGGCTCCTGGGAAGGTTCGGCCGGCGGTGGGGCCGGCGAGGCTGAACGGGGGTCGGGTGCGGTCCGGTGACGGGGGTTCTGCCTCGTGGACCGACGGTCGGTGGGGCGGTGCTGGTCGGGCCGTACCCGCGGTGGCGAACCGCCACCCGACCATCACCCGGCTGCTCCCGGTTACCGCTCCCGCCGCCGCAGCCGAGCCGGCATGCAGCGGCGGGGTCTTCATTCCGGGGCAGGTCTCACGGCGCGGGACGGCTCCCCTCCGGCCGTCCCACGAACCGTGGTGCGACCACGCCCGGAGATCAAGCGAAGACGGTGAGTAACCCGTGCCATACGGACAGAGTGCATCAGCGACGTGCGTCATGCAAGTTGCACGTCGACTTTTGCCGATAGGTGAGTGGGACACGTGAACGGGACGCTTGAAGCCTCAGGTGTCGGGACGGCACACTGGACGCCGGTTTCGCCCGACGCGGCCGGTCGACGACCGGCACCACCCCCGCCGCGAACGCCTGCCCGCCGGCCCCGCAGCCGCGAATCGAGGAGTGCTCGTGAGCGAACGGCGCAGCCCGACCATCCGCCGGCGCCGCCTCGGGGCCGAACTCCGCCGGCAGCGGGAAGCCGCCGGCATCACCATCGAGGTGGTCGCCGAGCAGTTGGAGTGCTCGGCGTCCAAGGTCTCCCGGATCGAGACCGGGCACACCACCGCGACGCCCCGCGACGTGCGGGACATGCTCCGCATCTACGGCGTGGTCGGCGCAGAGAGCGACGAGCTGGTGCAGATCGCCCGCGAGGCGCGACAGAAGGGCTGGTGGCACCCGTACAGCACGGTGCTGGTCGGCGCGTACGTCGGCCTGGAGGCCGCGGCCAGCCAGATCCGGGCGTACGAGCAGCAGGTCGTGCCGGGCCTGTTGGAGACCGAGGAGTACGCCGGGGCGATGATCCGCGCCGCCCGGCCGGACTTCACCGCCGAACAGATCGAACAACGGGTGCGTGTCCGACTGGGCCGTCAGTCGTTGTTGACGCAGGACGATCCGGTCGATCTGTGGGTGGTGCTCGATGAGGCGGTGCTGAGCCGGCCGGTTGGCGGCGACGCGGTCATGCGTGGCCAGCTCAAGCGGTTGGTGGAGGTGGCCGAACTGCCGAACGTGACGGTGCAGGTCCTGCCCTTCGAGGTGGGTGCGCACGCCGGCATGGACGGGACCTTCACGATCCTCAGCTTCCCCGAACCGAGTGATCCGGATGTCGTGTACGCGGAGAACGCCACGGGTGGGCTCTTCCTGGAGAAGAGCGACGAACTGCAGAAGTACAGCTTCATCTTCGATCACATTCGAGCAGCGGCCATACGACCGGAGGAGTCCGTCGCACACATCGCGAAACTGGCAGAGGAGCCGCTGTGGAAATGGCGACCAAGGAGTTCCCCGTGGACCTGAGGCAGGCGTCGTGGTTCAAGAGCTCGAAGAGCGGGCCGAACTGCGACAACTGCGTTGAGGTCGCTTACGTGACCGGGGCGGTCGGTGTCCGGGACTCGAAGGACAAGGCCGGTCCGGCCCTGGTCTTCGCCCCGGGGCACTGGCACGCCTTCGTCGCCGGCGCCAGGGGCGAGGCCTTCGGCCGGAGCTGATCGGCCCGACGGAGCACGGTCCCGCCCGGCAGCGTCGCCGGGCGGGACCGTTTCGTCCCCCGTACCACAGGTGCCCGTCACCCGTCGCCAGTTTCGTTCCGCCTCGTTGAACCGCACGGATCGGCAACCGAACGAGGCAGGCGAGACGGATGACGACGATCGGTTCAGAGAATCTCACCAACGGCCCGGGCAAGCCCGAGCGGTTCGGTGGCAAGTACCGCGGCGCGCGCCGGGACACCGTGCTGACCGAGGTGGTCTCCGGTGACGGCGAGGAGATCGCCGGCCGGGAGCCGGGCGTGCCGGATCAGACCGCACCGGCGCTCTCCCTGCCGTCGCTCGACCCGAACCCGCTCACCGAGCCGTCCTTCCCGCCCAGCGGATGGCCGGTCGAGCAGCAGGAGTCCCTGGTGGACCATCCCCTGCTGCGCGGCCTGCTGCTGGAGTTGCCGCCCAAGGGCAGCATCCCCCCGCCCGGCTGGCTGGACCGGTGGTTCGAGGCGACCCGGGCGATCCTGGAACTGCTATACGTGCAGGGCGCGAGCCGGACGCGCTGACACCGCCGGCACGCCGCCGGCCGGCGGCATCGCCCGCTCGGCGAGACGGTTGTGCCGCAGCGCGTGGCGTACCCCGATCGCGGCGACACCGAGCACCGCGACGGTGATCGCCGGTCCGGCCACGCCCGGCGCGGCGAACAGGTCGAGCCCGACGGCCGGGAGCATCGCCGCGAGCACCGCGAGCGTTGTCGCGTGCAACGGCAGGGCGATCAGCGGGTGGGCGGCGGCCGCCCGCAGTCCGTGCGGCGCCGGGGTTCCCGGCGCGGTGGCGAAGGCGCCCGCGCCGGCCCGCAGCCGGCGGACCCGGCGTACCGTGCAGACCGCGACGAGCGTGGCCGGGACCGCCGCGACGGCGAGCCCGGCGGCGGCCCGGTCCAGCGCGGTGTCACCGGCGCTCTGCAGGCCCGCGGCGAGCGCCCCCACGGTGACCGCGAGGCCGGTCAGCACCAGGGCGGACAACCATCCGGTACGCCGGCGCAGCGCCCGGGCGCGGTCCAGCCCGGGCAGGCCCTCCGCCATCAGGGCGGCGGCCAGCCAGACGGCGGCGACGGGGAGCAGCACGGCGAGACGGTCATCCATGGGCCCAGCGTTGCCCAGTTCGACGCGCGGCGAATCCGGGACGCCACCCCGGTCGACCCGGAACGTTCTCCCGTAGGGGACGTCGGGTCAGACGTCGAAAGTGGCCGGACGCCCGGTGGCCGGCGGCGGCGGGGTGGCCTTCCACAGGCCGGTCTTCTGCGCCGCCAGCCGGGCCAGGTAGGCGGGGTTCAGGATGACGTAGCGGCGCCACAGCCGCTTCGGCTCCAGCCCGAGCCGCCAGAACCACTCCAGCCCGGCGCGCTGCATCCACGGCGGCGGATTGCGCAGCAGGCCGGCGTGGTAGTCGAACGCCGCGCCGACGGCCATCAGCGGCATGTCCAGCAGCGGCCGCATCGCGTACGCGAAGACCTCCTGCCGGGGGCAGCCCAGTCCGACCAGGACGAGACGGGCGCCGCTGGCGCGGATCCGGTCGGCGATCTCGGCGTCCTCGCCGGGGGCGACCGCCCGGAACTTGGACGGCTCCACGCCGGCGATCTTCAGCGCCGGGAACCTGCGCTCCAGCGCCGGGATCAGCCGGGCCAGGGTCTCCTCGGTGGAGCCGTAGAGGTAGACCGGCAGCCCCTCGTCGGCGAACCGGGCCAGCACCCGCAGGGTCAGCTCCGGGCCGTAGACGCGGTCGGTGAGGTTGGCGCCGTGCAGCAGGTTGAGCGCCCAGCGCACCGGCTGCCCGTCCGGGGTGACCACGTCGAACGAGTTGAGCCGGGCGTTGTGCGCCGGGTCGAGCACGCCTGTCATCACGCCGTGCACGGCGAGCGCGGTCAGCGCCAGCGGGCGACGCTCGCGGGCGGCGTCGACCACCGCCTCGGTGGCCCGGGCGTAGTCGGTGGCGTCGACCCCGACGCCGAGCACGTTGCGCTTGGTGTCGACGGTCATGCCTTCGGCACCCACTTGTCGGCGTTCGCCTCGTGGATCTCGCGGAGGATCATCGGCACGTCGTATGTGATCTTCCAGGCCGGGTAGTGCTCCTCGAACCGGGCCATGCTGCTGACGTACCACTGGTGGTCGCCGGTGCGGGCCTGCTCGACGTAGTTGATCCGCGCCTCGCGACCGGTGATCTCCTGGGCGATCCGGAACGCCTCGATGTGCGAGGTGTTCGAGTGCCGGCCGCCGCCGAGGTTGTAGACCTGGGCGGAGCGCGGCTCGCGGAAGAACGCCTCGAACGCGGTGAGCACGTCGTGGGAGTGGATGGCGTCGCGGACCATCTTCCCCTTGTAGCCGAAGAGGTTGTAGGTCCGGCCCTCCATCACGCACCGCATCAGGTACGCCAGGAAGCCGTGCAGCTCGGCCGCGGAGTGCGCCGGGCCGGTCAGCGTGCCGCCCCGGAAGCAGGCGGTCTTCATGTCGAAGTAGCGGCCGTACTCCTGGACCATCACGTCCGCGGCGACCTTCGAGGCGCCGAAGATCGAGTGCAGCGACTCGTCGATCGACATGTCCTCGGTGATGCCGCCGTACCAGTGGTGGTCCTCGGGCAGCTCGTAGCGGGTCTCCAGCTCGATCAGCGGGAGCGTGTTCGGCCGGTCGCCGTAGACCTTGTTGGTGGAACAGTGGATGAACGGCGCGTCGATCGCGTGCCGCCGGGTGTTCTCCAACACGTTGAGCGTGCCGCCGGCGTTCACGTCGAAGTCGGTGTAGGGCTCCTTGGCGGCCCAGTCGTGGCTCGGCTGGGCGGCGCTGTGGATCACCACGGCGATGTCCCGGCCGTAGCGGGCGAACACCTTCTCCAGGCCGTCGCGGTCACGGATGTCCACGGCGTGGTGGGAGTAGGCCGACCCGAGGTCGGCGGCGAGCCGGTCGAGACTCCAGGCGGTCGAGCCGTCCTCACCGAAGAAGTACCGCCGCATGTCGTTGTCGATGCCGACCACGTCGAGGCCGAGGCCGGCGAAGTGCCGGGCCGCCTCGGAGCCGATCAGACCGCCGGAACCGGTCACCAACGCGACACTCACACGCCACTCCTGGTCCATGGGAGGCAGGGAAACCATCGGAGCATAGCGTGACGTCCGGTACGCCCCGATACGGCGTGAGGGCCCCGCAGCCTGCGGAGCCCTCGTTCTGGTGGGGATGGGGGGAGTTGAACCCCCACGTCCTTTCGGACACACGGACCTGAACCGTGCGCGTCTGCCATTCCGCCACATCCCCGTGGCACGACCCGGAACACCATATCGCATCCCTCGCCCGCCATCTGCGGCAGGTGTCGGGACATACTACGCTGTCCACTGGTCACGCCACGAGCGATCACCGCTCGTGGCGGGCGAAACTGTAACACGCTCGCGGGCCTGGTCACGAACGGGTCGACGGTAGCCGGCCGAGCGGCGTGTGAGCTGCGGAGGCGGTGTCCGGATACCATCATTGCCTCGGGACCCGAGGAGGAGCCGGTGAGCGTGCTGCAACGCTTCGAGAAGCGTCTGGAAGGCCTGGTCGAGGGGGCCTTCGCCAAGGTCTTCAAAGGGGTGGTCCACCCCGTGGAGATCCTCAACGCCATGCAGCGGGAGGCCGAGGCGCACAAGGCGATCCTGGCCGGTGGGCGCACGTTGGTGCCCAACCGCTACGTGATCGATCTCTCGCCCTACGACCACAGTCGGTTGGCGCCGTACGCCGCCGCGCTGGCCCAGGAACTGGCCCAGTCGCAGGCGGAGTTCATCGGCGAGCAGGCCTGGACGGTCTACGGCGACGTGATCGTCGAGGTCGAGCGTGGTGAGGGACTGGACACCGGCATGTTCCGGGTGACCGCCGAGGTCTACACCGGCGGCGACGTCGCGCCGGTCTCCGCGCCCGGCGGCTACGACCAGGGCGGCGGCTACGACGCCGGCCCGGCGTACCCGGCCTACGACCAGGGTGGCGGCTACGGCCCGCCGCCCGGCCACGGCGGCGGCCGCAACGTGCGGCTGGTCTCCGGCGACGGCCGGACCTACCCGCTGCAGATGGGCTCGACCGTGATCGGCCGCGGCGACCAGGCCAACCTGCGCCTGCCCGACGTCGGGATCTCCCGCCGGCACGCCCGGCTGGACTTCGACGGCGGCCAGGTGGTGCTGACCGACCTGGGCTCCACCAACGGCACGATGGTCAACGGCCAGCGGGTCTCGGCGGTGGCCCTCAACCCCGGCGACATGATCCAGCTCGGCACCACGACGCTGACCTTCCGCGTGGACGGCTGATCCCCGTTGCCGGAGCTCGTCATCACCGTCGCCCGGTTCGGGTTCCTCATCCTGCTGTGGATCTTCGTCTTCACGGTGGTCGGCGTGATCCGCCGGGACCTCTTCGCGGGGGCCCGGTCGGGTCGGCTGGTGGCCGCGCCACGGGGGGTCGGCGCGTCCACCAACCAGCCCGCGCCACCCGGCAAGCCGGCGAAGGCCAAGCGGGGTCGCGCCGCCCATCAGATGGTGGTCACCGCCGGTCAGTTGGCCGGCACCCGGATCACCCTCGGGGAGGCTCAGATCACCATCGGTCGGGCGGAGGACTCGACGCTGGTGATCACCGACGACTACGCGTCGGCGCGACACGCCCGGCTGGTTCCGCGTGACGGGCAGTGGTACGTGGAGGACCTCGGATCGACTAACGGCACCTACCTCGATCGCGCTAAGGTCACCGGACCAACCCCCGTCCCCCTCGGCGTGCCGATCCGGATCGGCCGCACTTCCCTCGAATTACGGCCATGACTCTGACCCTGCGCTACGCGGCCCACAGCGACCGCGGTCTGATCCGAGACGGCAACCAGGATTCCGTCTACGCCGGACCGCGGCTGCTCGCCGTTGCCGACGGCATGGGCGGCATGGCCGCCGGTGACGTCGCCAGCAACATCGTCATCGGTGCCATGGCGCCACTCGACGAGGACGTCCCCGGTGACGCCCTGGTCGACGCGCTCCGATCCGCCGTCGGCACCGCCAACCAGCAGCTCCGCGACACCGTGGACGCCAACCCGCAGCTGGAGGGGATGGGCACGACGCTCACCGCGACCCTCTTCTCCGGCAGCAAGCTCGGCATGGTCCACATCGGTGACTCCCGGGCCTACCTCCTGCGCAACGGCGAGTTCGCGCAGATCACCAAGGACGACACCTACGTCCAGATGCTCGTGGACGAGGGGCGGATCAGCGCCGAGGAGGCGAGCAGCCACCCCCAGCGTTCGCTGCTCACCCGCGCGCTCGACGGCCGCGACGTCGACCCGGAGTACAGCGTCCGCCAGGTGCTGCCCGGCGACCGCTACCTGATCTGCTCCGACGGCCTCTCCGGCGTGGTCAGCGCGGACACCATCGGCGACACCATGCGGGAATATCCCGACCCGCAGCAGTGCGTCGAGCGTCTGGTGCAGCTCGCGCTGCGCGGCGGCGGGCCGGACAACATCACCGTGATCATCGCCGACGCGACCGACCAGGACATCGTCGAGGCGTCCCCGATCGTCGGCGGCGCCGCCGCCCGGGACCGGGGCATGGCCACGTCGGCCGACGACTCCACGCCGGCGGCCCGCGCCTCGGCGCTGTCCGCCCCGCGCCCGCCCGCTCCCGAGGAGCCGGCCGACAACCGCGACGACGAGGTCGACCAGCGTCGGCGTCGGCCGCTGCGGACGATCGCCATGGCGCTCGCGCTGGCCGTCATCGTGGGCGGTGGCGTCTTCGGCGGCTGGACGTACACCCAGCGGCAGTACTACGTCGGCGCCACCGACGACGGCCAGCTCGCGGTCTTCCGCGGGGTGCCCGGCCAGGTGGCCGGTCTCGACCTGTCGGACGTGCACGAGCGCAGCGGGTCGCGGCTCGACGACCTCACGCTCGCCGCGCAGGAGCGGGTGAAGCAGGGCATCCAGGCCAAGAGCGAACCGGATGCCGAGCGCCGACTGGCGGAGTTGACCAGCGACGACCCGGCCAACCCGAACCTCAAGCCGCTCTGCCCGCCGAGCCCGACGCCGGGCGTGCCCAGTCCCACAGCGGTGGCGACCGCCGGCGCGCTGAGCCCGGCGGCCACCGGCACTCCCGTCGCGCCGACCGGCGTGGCGGGCACGCCGACGCCCGCGCCGACGTTGACCACCACCGCCGACGCCGTACCCTCCGACACCGTTCCGCCGGCGGACCCCGCCGGTTGCCGGTCGCCCGAGTGAGCGCCGGCTCGATCCCGAGGACGCATCCGTGACCGCAGCCGCCGTACCGGCAGCCTCGCCCGCCTCGACGGGCGAGCAGTCCGGCGTACGCCTGGCCCGGTCCCGGCGTAACGCCGAGCTGTCCCTGCTCCTGCTCGCCATGGTGCTGGTGGCGGCCTACTCGGCCATGATCGAGGCGAAGGCGCTCGACACGATCACCGCGGACTTCTGGATCCCGGCCGCCGCGCTGGGCCTGGTCTTCCTCGGCCTGCACCTGGTGATCCGGTGGCTGGCGCCGTTCGCCGACCCGGCGCTGCTGCCGGCGGTGGCACTGCTCAACGGCATCGGGGTCGGCTTCCTGCGCCGCTTCGACCTGGCCCAGGCACCGCCCGCGGAGCGGGCCGACCTGGCCATCTTCGCCGGCACCGGCGGTCGCCAACTGGCCTGGACGCTCGCCTCGGTAGTGCTCGCCGCGGGGCTGCTGGCGATCCTGCGGGACCACCGCACGCTGTCCCGCTACGCCTACACGCTGGGGCTGTCCGGCATCGTGCTGGTGATGATCCCGGCGGTGCTGCCCGGTCGGTTCTCCGAGATCAACGGCGCGAAGCTCTGGATCATCGTGCCCGGGCTGGGGCAGATCCAGCCGGGTGAGTTCGCGAAGCTGGCGCTGCTCACCTTCTTCGCCTACTACCTGGTGCGCAAGCGCGAGGTGCTCTCGCTGGCGAGCCGGCGGGTGCTGGGCATCGACTTCCCGCGCGGGCGCGACCTGGGCCCGGTCCTGGTGGTCTGGCTGATCAGCCTCATGGTGCTGGTCTTCGAGAAGGACCTCGGCACGTCGCTGCTCTACTTCGGCATGTTCGTGGTGACGCTCTACATCGCCACCGAACGGGTCAGTTGGCTGCTCATCGGTCTGCTCCTGTTCTTCGGCGGCGCCTACCTGGCCTACGTGCTGGGCAGCACCGTGGGTGGACCGTTCGCCAACTTCTACGACCGGGCGCAGATCTGGCTCGACCCGTTCGCGGAGCCGTACGACAGGGGTTACCAACTCGTCCAGGGCCTGCTCACGCTCGGCACCGGTGGCCTCTTCGGGGCCGGGCCGGGCGGCGGCCAGCCGACGCTGCTGCCCGAGGTGCAGACCGACTTCATCTTCGCCGGCATCGGCGAGGAGATCGGCCTGTTCGGCCTCTCCGCGCTGCTGGTGGTCTACCTGCTGATCGTGGAGCGGGGCCTGCGCGCCGCGCTGGCGGTGCGGGACTCGTTCGGCAAGCTGCTCGCCGGCGGTCTGGCGTTCACCCTCGGCCTGCAGGTCTTCGTCATCGTCGGCGGCATCAGCAAGCTCATCCCGCTGACCGGCCAGACCACCCCGTTCCTGTCCGCCGGTGGCTCGTCGCTGATGGCGAACTGGCTGCTGATCGCGGTGCTGCTGCGGGTCTCCGACGGCGCGCGCCGACCGGTGACCGGCGGCGGTCCGACCGCCCGGCCCGCCGGTGGCCCGCCCGAGCAGTTGCACGGCGCCCCCACGGAGGTGATCCGGCCGTGAACGCACCCCTGCGCCGCGTCGGTGTGGTCGTGATGATCCTCTTCGGGTTGCTCTTCGCGAACCTCAACTGGATCCAGGCCTACAAGGCCGACGAATACCGCACCAGCGACTACAACGGCCGGGTCCAGGTCGCCGAGTACGACCGCAAGCGCGGCAACATCGAGGTCGGTGGCACCGCGTACGCGCTGAGCAAGGAGACCAGTGGCGAGCTGAAGTACCTGCGCACCTACCCCGAGGGGGAGATGTACGCGCACGTGCTCGGCTGGAAGCCGGTGAACGGCAGCGCGAGCGGCATCGAGCGGGTGGAGAACGACTTCCTCGCCGGCACCAGCGACGCGCTCATCGCCAACCGGATCAAGGACATGTTCACCGGTGACGAGACCGGTGGCGGCAACGTGCTGCTGACCCTCTCCAAGCGCGCTCAGGAGGCTGCTTACAAGCAGCTCAACGACAACCAGGTGGGGGCGAAGAAGGGCGCGGCGATCGCGATCGACCCGCGTACCGGCGCGGTGCAGGCGCTGGTCTCCATGCCGAGCTTCGACCCGAACCCGCTGGCCAGCCACTCCAGCACGGAGGCCGACCGGGCCTACAACGCGCTGGAGAAGGACAAGGACCGTCCGCTGGCCAACCGGGCGCTCGCCGAGACGCTGCCGCCCGGCTCCACCTTCAAGGTCATCATGGCCGCCGCCGCGCTGGAGAACGGCATCGGCCAGCAGACCGAGATCCCGGCCGGGTCGAGCTACACCGCGCCCGGCGCGGGCAAGCCGATCAAGAACGCGGCGCCGTCGATCTGCCCCGAGTCGCAGGTGACGCTCCGGGAGGCGGTGACCGAGTCCTGCAACACCGGCTTCGCCCAGCTCGGCGTGCGGCTCGGCGCGGACAAGGTCAAGGAGAAGGCCAAGCAGTTCGGCTTCGAGCAGGAGGACCTGACGGTCGGCCAGACCGGCGGGGGTGGCCTGTCGGTGGCCGCCAGCCGCACCGGCGACATGCAGAACCCGGACGGCAGCACCGACCAGGCCGCGCTGGCGCAGTCGTCGATCGGCCAGAACAACGTCCGGATGACGCCGTTGCAGGGCGCGATGATGGCCGCCGCGGTGGCCAACGGCGGCAGCCAGATGCGTCCCTACCTGGTGAAGCAGCTCCTCGGGCCGGACCGCACCACGGTCTACGACGCCGCCAAGCCGCGCGAGCTGCGGCGTCCGGTCAGCAGCCAGGTGTCCGCAGACCTGCGCTCGATGATGCAGAACGTGGTGAAGGAAGGCACCGGCCGCCGGGCCGACATCGACGGCTACGTGGTCGGTGGCAAGACCGGCACCGCCCAGTCCGGCCCGGACACCCCGGACCACGGCTGGTTCATCGGCTTCGCGCTGGACAAGGACGGCACCCCGCTCTCCGCGGTCTGCGTGGAGCTGGAGCAGGCCGGCAGCGGCGGCAGCGCCGAGGCGGCCCGGATCGCCGGTCGGATCATGGCGGCGGCCATCGCGGACTCCGGGAGGCGCTGACGTGCTCAGCCCGGGGGTGCAGCTCGGCAACCGCTACCGGCTCGACGAACGGATCGCCAGCGGTGGCATGGGCGACGTGTGGCGCGGCACCGACCAGGTGCTGGGCCGGACGGTCGCGGTCAAGAGCCTGCTTCCCGCGCTGCTCGACGAGCCGGGCTTCGCCGAGCGGTTCCGCGGCGAGGCGCGGACCATGGCGACCATCAACCACCCGGGCGTGGTCGACGTCTACGACTTCGGCAGCGACCAGCAGATCGCGTTCCTGGTCATGGAATACGTGGAGGGCGACGCGCTCTCCGCCACCCTGGGCCGGGTCGGCCGGCTCACCCCGGCCCGCACCATGGCGCTGCTGGCCCAGGCCGCGGACGCGTTGCACGCGGCGCACGAGAAGGGCATCGTGCACCGCGACGTGAAGCCCGGCAACCTGCTGGTCCGACCGAACGGCACGCTGGTGCTCACCGACTTCGGCATCGCCCGTTCGGAGCTGGTCGGCCAGCTCACCGCCGCCGGCTCGGTGCTCGGCACCGCCTCCTACATCTCGCCCGAGCAGGCCACCGGCGCGGTCGCCACCCCCGCCTCGGACGTGTACGCGCTCGGCGTGGTCGCCTACCAGTGCCTGGCCGGTCGGCGCCCCTTCGAGGGGGAGAATCCCCTCGAGATCGCCATGAAGCACGTACGCGACAATCCGCGGGCGCTTCCCGGTGACATCCCGCCGCAGGTGCGGGCCATCGTCGAGCGGGCCATGGCGAAGGACCCGGCGGCCCGCTGGCCCAGCGCCGCCGCGTTGGCCATCGTCGCCCGGCAGGCGAAGCTGGCCCTCTCCCAGCAGGCGCGCGGCGGTCGCCCGATCTCCGGCGTACCGGCCTCGCCGGCCGCGCCCTCCGCGCGGGCGCAGGTGCCGACCCCGGCACCCCGCCCGCAGCCCCGCCCGCCCGTGACGCCGGCCCGCCCACCGGTGGGGCCGCGCCCGACCATGGTCGCGCACCCCGCCCCGCAGGCCCGCCCACCGGTGGGTCCGCGCGGTGCGGCGCCGGTGCCGCAACCGCGCCCCCCGCACACCCCCAACCCGATGGGGTACGGTCGCCCGCCGGCCGCGCCGCCGCCGGCACCGCCCCGCCGCTCCCGTTCCGGGCTCTGGACCACCGCGATCCTGGTGGCCGTGCTGGTCATCCTCTGCTCGGGGGTGATCTCGTTCTGGTACCGGAAGTACGGGGCCGGTGCCGCCGGCGCACCCGGTTCGGTGAGTGTGACCGTGACCTCCGGCGCGGTGCGGGCGTACGGGGGCGACTATCCGGTCCGCACGTCGTACCGTCGTGAGGTACGCCTCCAGCCGGCCGGCGGCGGTTCGACGACGAGCGAAGGACGAGAGACGCGATGACAGCGCAGGCCCGCCTGCTCGGTGGCAGGTACCAGGTCGGCGAGCTGCTGGGCTACGGCGGCATGGCGGAGGTGCACCGCGGTCGCGATCTCCGGCTCGGGCGAGACGTCGCGATCAAGATGCTCCGTGCCGACCTGGCCCGCGACGCCACGTTCCAGATGCGGTTCCGCCGGGAGGCGCAGAACGCCGCCTCGCTCAACCACCCGGCCATCGTCGCCGTCTACGACACCGGCGAGGAGACCGCCCCGACCGGCGAGACACTGCCGTTCATCGTGATGGAGTTCGTCAACGGGCGGACCCTGAAGGAGGTCCTCGGCGTCGAGGGGCGGCTCCAGCCGCGCCGGGCGCTGGAGATCTGCGCCGACATGTGCGCCGCGCTGGAGTTCAGCCACCGGCACGGGATCATCCACCGGGACATCAAGCCCGGCAACGTGATGCTCACCCAGACCGGCCAGGTCAAGGTGATGGACTTCGGCATCGCCCGGGCGCTCGCCAGCGGCGCCACCACGATGACGCAGACGAGCGCGGTCATCGGCACCGCGCAATACCTCTCCCCGGAGCAGGCGCGCGGTGAGGCGGTCGACGCCCGGTCCGACGTCTACGCGGCCGGCTGCGTGCTGTTCGAGCTGCTCTGCGGTCACCCGCCGTTCGTCGGGGACAGCCCGGTCAGCGTCGCCTACCAGCACGTCCGCGAGCAGCCGCCGACGCCGAGCACGATCAACCCCGACGTCAACCCCGCGGTCGACGCGATCGTGCTGAAGGCGCTCTCCAAGAACCCGCTCAACCGCTACCAGAGCGCCGGCGAGATGCGGGCGGACCTGCTCCGCGCCGCCGCCGGCCGGCCGGTGCTGGCCACGCCGGTGATGCCGGCCGAGGAGACCATGCCGATGGCGGCCGCCGCGGGTGGCTACCAGGCGGCGCAGCAGACCCAGATGATGGGCCCGCAGACCCAGCAGCAGGCGCCGGCCCGGGTCGGTGACCCGCGCAAGCGCCGCAGTTCCTCCTGGGTCATCGCCACGTTCGCCGCGCTCGGCGTGCTCGCGGTGATCGCGTTGGGCACCGCGCTCTGGCTCAACCAGTCCGGGGCGGAGAAGGTCTCCGTGCCGCAGTTGGTGGACCGCACGCAGGCCGACGCGCAGACCGCGCTCAGCCAGGCCGGGTTGCGGTTCGCCCCCGGTGCCCCGGTCAAGAACGCGGAGTGCAAGAAGGGCACCGTGGTCGAGCAGAACCCGCCGTTCGGCCAGCGGGTGGAGAAGAACACCGCGGTCACGGTCCAGGTCTGCGCCGGCCCGGACGACGTCACCATCCCGCAGGGCCTGAAGGGCGGCACCTACACCAGCGTGAAGGCGACCCTGGAGGGCCTGGGGCTCACCGTGGTCCGCAAGGACATCGCCGACAGCGCCCCGGAAGGGCAGGTGGTCAAGGTGTCGCCCGACGAGGGCAGCACGGTGGCCCCGAACACCAAGGTGACGCTCGAGGTCTCCAAGGGCAACGTCGGCGAGGTGCCGGACGTCCGCGGCTTCACCGAGGACCAGGCGAAGAAGCAGCTCACGAACGCCGGCTACAAGTACAAGGTGGTCGACGGCGAGGAGGTCGATCCGGCCCAGGCGGGGAAGGTCAGCGGCCAGTCGCCGTCCGGCGGCAAGAAGCTGGCCAAGGGTGAGACGGTGACCATCGAGGTCGACGTGCCGCTGCCCGAGGAGACCCCCAGCGCGACGCCGAGCGGCACACCCGACGCGACGCCGAGCACGCCGGGCGGCGGCGGTGGCGGCCTGCCCTTCCCGACCGTCCCGCCGGCCCGAGGCAACGGCGGCTGATCCTCGACGAACCACACCACACGCGGTGGTGCCCGGGTGGGTGCCGCTCGATGCGGTGTGGCCCATCGGCCGGCCCTCGTCGCTCCGCCGGGATCTGCTGTCGTCTGGATGAGCGTGCTGACCGACCTGCGTAACCGGGGCGTCAAGGACGTGTTCTTCCTCGTCTGCGACGGCCTCAAAGGCATCCCGGAGGTGGTGACGAATGTGTGGCCGGCCACGATGGTGCAGACGTGCATCCTCCACCTGATCCGCAACACGTTCCGGCTCACCTCCCGCACGTACGGGGACGAGTTGAAGCACGACATCAAACCGATCTGAACCGCCGTCAACGCCACCGCCGCCCGGGCCGCGTTCGATCACCTGGCCGACAAGTGGGGCGGCCGGTATCCGGCGGTGATCCGGCTGTGGGACAACGCCTGAACGGAGTTCATCCCGTTCCTCGACTACGACGTCGAGATCCGCCGGGTGATCTGCTCCACCAACGCGATCGAGTCGTTGAACGCCCGCTACCGGCGGGCGGTCAAGGCCCGCGGCCACTTCCCCAACGAGCAGGCCGCGTTGCAGTGTCTGCACCTGGTGACCCGATCCCTGGACCCCACCGGAGCAGGCAGAACCCGATGGACGATGCGCTGGAAACCCGCGTTGAACGCCTTCGCCATCACCTTCAGCGACCGCTTCCCCGCCGCTGAAACCCACTAACCAAGATCGCCGGAAACACCGTCAGCGAGACAGCCCCGCGCAGTAAGGGAATTCGTACTTGACGCGTACGCGGACGTGGAAGTTGCCGGTGCCCGTCGGCGTGAACCTGCTGCTAGGTATCCCGGCGATAGTGCCGCTGTTCCTGGTTTGGTACATCGTCGTGAACGGCCCGATGGCAGCCTTGGGATGGACCCGGCGGATCCGAATGAGAACGACGGCATGCTTCCCTGGGTGATCGTCGCCGCACCGGTGATCTGCGTGTTCGGCCTGGCCTGGGGCCTCCTGAACGTGTGGATGCGTCGCAGGACCGCCGCCGTGTCCACGGTGCAGTACTGGGTGGCGTGCCTGGCTGCTTCCCTCGTGCCGTACGTCGTCGGCTTCTTTCTGTTCTGATCGCCACCAGGAGGGACACGAACATGAATGACCGAGCGACCCGAAGAGCGATTATCTCGAGCGTCTAGGGCCTGTCCTGTCGATCATGGAAGCCAGATGACAGCGGCGACGAGGACCAGGCTGGCTCGGTAGAGGGATGCCCGTTTGGCGTAGCGGGTG